>JBFWWY010000031.1:0-12514 GCA_050245935.1 Phycisphaerae bacterium
ATGAACAGACTCAATCCATACGAAGCGACCGTTAGCACGACCGGCGGCAGCGAAACACCAAGCGGTGCGAGAACACTCGCGAGCAGATCCGGGCCGAATCCCGAACTCCACATCACGACAATCGCCGCAAACGCGCACAGCGCCAGCCGCAGCTTCGGCTCAATGTGCCGAATGTCGTCGGCGAGGCCGATGATCGCGATCGCGAGACCGCCCAGCAGCATCGGCGACAGATCGAACATCGTAATTTTGCCGCGCAGCGTCGCGATCATCAGCGCGATGCACCAGCCGAACACGAGCGCCGCACCCCCGAGATAAGGCGTCGATTTGGCATGCGGCTTGAGAAACGTGTCGGGATGATCCATCACATCCCAGTGCCGCGCCGCCGCCATCGCGATCGGCGTTGCGATCGCCGTGATCAATGCGGCGATGCCGGCGTAGGGTGCGAATTCGGTGAATACGTCAATGATTGTTTGGCTGGCGAGCATGAAGGCGTTATTACCTTTGGTGGATGCTTCCTACGAAGGAAGCCACTTAACTCAGTTTCCAGAAATTCTCTCGGATCGATCGTCGTCAGCGCTTCCTGACGGGCGCGGCGCTGACCGAATGCGGCGCTGATCGCTCAGTCCACCTTTTCACTTTTTCACCTTGTCACTCTTTTGCGACTTCACGGCGCGGGTCGAGACGCAGCGGCCGTCGCCAGCCGTTTTGTTTCGCTTTGCCGGGGCCGACGATATTCGCGAATGCGGGGAAACTCCGCGACACCTGACACTGCGGCTGCACGACCGCACCACGCCCGATCGTGACACGCGGGAGCAATATCGACGCATAGCCGATCGACGCGTAATCCTCGATCGTCACCGGGCCTTCGTCGGTCGCCTGCAAATCCGCAGGCGGCATGTGGGAGAAGCTGAGCAGTTTGCCGGGTTCTTTCAAACTGACCAGCGCGTTGGATGCGCTATACACATGTACACCAGCCTGCAGCGATACGAGATCGCCGATGGTAACGCCGCCGCGGGCCGCGATGTGACAGCGCGGGCCGATGTGCGTGTAATCGCCGATGACAAGTTTGCCGTGCTGGCCCATTCCGGATTCCCCGGCCGCGAGGCGCACGTAGGTATCGATATGGCACGCGCTGCCGATTTCCATGTTGCCCGCGCCCCAGATTTCAACGCCGCGATCGATCAGCGTGTCCTGCCCGAGATGCGCGAGCTTGGCTTTCCAATATGCTGCGCGGACGAAAAAGCCGAGCTGGCCGCGTCGCCAGAATGTGACAAGCGGCTCCATTGCGCCGCCGACGATCGGCAGGATCGCGAGCAGCATGATGAGCGCCTGAAAAATCGCGACGATCGCGAGAATCAATCCCGCTGCGATCCGCCAACCGGCGCTGCGCGAAACCGGCTCCGTCGATTCGCGCTTTTTCTGCAGCACCCGCAGAATCGCTTCCTCGCTGAACACCAGCCAGCCGCGCCGGCCCGGCGGTTTCGGCGCGATGTACCACTGCGCCGCGATTTCAGCGGCTTCCTCGACGGGGGATGATTTTTTAGGCTGTGCGTCGATGGAGAATTGTTCCAATTACGCTTTCAAAAATGATTCGCTTCTGTTGGTCTTCATGGCCCATTTCGCTTCCTGATCCCGATGGCCATCGGGACGGCACTGATCCTTATTCCTTATCGCTTCTTTCCGGGCGCGGCGCTGAAGACACTTAGCTGATGCCCGCGCGAATCAGGTCCATCAGACGCAAAATACCGATCGGGCGCTCCTCTTCGGCAACGATCAGTGCCGTGATCTGCTCTTCGCGCATGATTCTTAAACAATCGACCGCCAGATGATGCGGCTTCACCGTGGAGACCGCAACACGCGGTCCCTGCGAGGGCGCACGCCGGCTCTTTTCATGCGCCTCCGAAGCGCTGATTGTGCGCGGATTCTCAACGCGCTCGAAGATGCGGCGTAAATCGCCGTCAGTAAACGTGCCGACCAGTTTTTCGGCATTGTCAACGATCAGCGCCATGCCAAGCTGTTTACGCGTCATCTCCAGCACGAGTTCCTTGAACGTGTTTTCCGCCGGAACGAGCGGAAGATCGGCACCGCCGTGCATGAGATCCTGTGCCCGATAAAGTAGGCGCTTGCCCAGCGAGCCTTCCGGGTGATAGGACGCGAAATCTTCATCCTTGAAACCGCGCCGGTGCAGGAGCGCCATGGCCAGCGCATCGCCCGCTGCGAGTTGCAGAATGCAACTCGTCGTTGGCGCGAGGCTCAGCGGACCCGCTTCCGGCAAGTCCGGCAACGCAATCAGGTGATCGCTCAGTTCCGCGAGCCGGGAGTTCACGCCCTGCGTCATGCCGATCACCGGACCGCCGAGTCGGCGGAAATGCAATACGAATCGCGCGAGTTCATCGGTGTTGCCGCTGCGCGAAATCGCGACCAGGCCGTGCCGCTGCGTCACCACGCCGAGATCGCCGTGCAGCGCTTCGACCGGGTGCATAAACGTCGCCGGCGTGCCCGTGCTCGCGAGCGAGGCGGCGATTTTACCCGCGATGTTTCCGCTCTTGCCGATGCCGCTGATGATGAGCTGATCACACCGGTCGATGATCGTGTCGAGAATTTTCGTGAACGCCGGCGCGTCCAGCATTTCGTTGAGCCGATATAGCGCGTCGGCCTCGTCAGCGATCACTTTGCGGGCGATTTCAAAAGCATCCGTCACGATTCGACAACTCCGTTATCCATCTCCTGGAATGGCGGCAACCGACGGTTTGTCTCCGGCTTCCACTGCCGCGAGCTTCGCCTCGACACGCGATCGCAATTTCGGGTCGTCATTTGCAACGGCAGCGTATACCGGTTCATCGAGCACTTTCACCGCCTGTTGCCAGGCGGCAACAGCTTCTGTCGCGGCCCCGTTGTGGTAGAGCGCGTCACCATAGTGGTCATACAACACCGGGTCCTGTCCGTTATGCAGCGACACGGCACGTCCCAGATACGTCACCGCCTCGGACATCTGATTCAACTTGTAATACACCCAGCCGAGTGAATCAAGATACGCGGCGTTGCCAGGTTCATGGGCGACGGCTAGTCGAATCATCCGCAATGCCTCATCCAGCCGAACGCCCTCGTCCGCCAGACTGTACCCGAAATCATTATTGAGGAATGGGTCCACCGGATTGCGGTCATAACGCCGCTGCGCGATGGCGAGATACTCCTGCGTTCGGCCGGCGGCCTGCAGAACGCTTTGCCGGAGCGCGAGCATTCGCTCGTTTTCGTTCCCCACCGACGCATCGTCCCGCCGGGACCACTCATCCAGCATTGCGAACGCTGAATCAAACTGCTTCGCTTCAATCAGCGCTTGGAGAATCGTGTTTTCCAGCGTTTCCCGCATACCCAGATCCTCGATGACCGCTGAATCTCGCAGCGCCTCTCGGAAAAGCTGAAGTGCGCGGCTCGAATCGTTCAAACCCAGAAATGCGACGGCTTCGCGCACCTGAATATACGGAAGAACTCCCAGCCCCACACCGAGCCGGACAAGCTGCGCCCGAAAATCCTGTGCGACGCGCAGCGCTGCGTCGTAATCCTTCAGTTCGAGAAGTGCCTGCAACAATCGGTCGCGATATGCCAATGCGTTCGCGCCGTTCGCATCCTCGAGCCACTTCTCGAGGAATGCACGGGCTTCGTCCGGTCGCTGGGCCTGCATACATACCGCGAAAATCAGCGTGCGCGTTTGTTCGTCTCCCGGATTTGCGGCGAGTTTGCGCTGCAGTTGGGCCAGCGCGTCATTCGCGCGACCTGCCATGACGAACACGGTAATCTGTTGCTGATCCCAGTCGATCTCGGGAAATTTTGGCCCGTATTCGGCGCGGGCGCGCAGCGCGGTCTGGTACTCGCGGTGATTCGCACAGGTCGAAATCAGATTGAGCAGGATTGTGGCACCATTCCGCGCGTCTTCCGTCGCTTTCAACAGCGACTCCAGTGTCCGGATCGCTTCATCGCCCTGCCCATCCCAGGAAAGATAATCGGCAAGCTCGATATGATCGTGCACACTGCGGGGGTAGCGCTCCGTCAGCGCGCGCATCGTGTCGGCGGCCACGCTGAAATTCAGATTGAATCGCTGCGCCTGCGCATACGCGCGAAGTGCCCGCTCCGATTCCGGACATCGTTGCCGGATAGCAGTCGCCAGCATCAGCGCTTCGGCGAATTGCGAGCGGTGCAGCCTGCCCTCCACGAGGCGCAGCGCCGTTTTGACGTCCTGGGGGAACTCCTGAAATTGTGTTTCAAGCGCCTCAAGGTGCGCTGCGGACCACGGCTCGGCAACAAAGCGAATCCGGGTTTCCATCCGGCGCAATGCGTCGTCCGGCCAGGCACCGCGTGCCGCACGCGCCAGAACACCGCGCCCCAGTTCCAATTTGGGCGAGTCCCCACTGAGATAACTTTCCAGCAGCAGTTCGGCTGCTTCTGCGTCGTAAGGGTCGGCGGCGACGGCCATCTGGAGGTAGCGCTGCGCACGGAGTGCCTCGCGGGCGCCGCGCGCGAGCAGATATTCACCCAACGAACGGGAAACTGCCGCGTTTTCGGGCAGGAGAGTGACAGCGGCCTGAAAAGCCTCCAGCGCTTTTTCCGGCTCTTCCCAACCGCGATGAGCCTGTGCGGCAAGAAACTGAGCTTCCCCGCTTTGGGGATATTTTCTAAGCACCGGCGAAAGGATCGCTTGCGCACCTTTCCAGTCGTACTCTGCGATGCGCGCCGCGGCACTCACGAGCGCCGCGGGCAGTGCATACGCAGACTCATCATCACGCAACGGCATGACGAGCGATTGCGCGCGTGCTGGTTCTCCTGCGCGCAGGGCCAGCATCGCTCTCGCCAGCAGCGCGGCGGCCGATGGTTCCCCCGCTGCATTCTCTACTTCGTCTGAATTCGGTGCGTCTTTACAACCGTCATCTTCGAGAAAATACAGGAGCAGTCCCGGTGGATACCCCGCTTCCAATTCGGCTGCAAGCAATTCTTCTGCTTCCGCACGACTTTCGGTTGTGCTTCGCAGAATCGTCTGCTCCGCAATCGCAACCGCGCGATGACGGGAATCTTTTTTCGCGCGTTCCCAGAACTGATCTGCGTAGTCGAGCTTGTTTTGGATCGCGAACGTATGGGCAAGATGAGTGCAGATCAGCGTTTGCTTCGTATGACTCGCGCTGCGATCCACCCACGCGAGGACTTTTTTTGCTTCCTCCTGGCGATTCGTCGCTTTGGCGACTGCGGCCAGTAACGGACGCAAACGCTCGAGATCGTCCTCGCCACCCGCGTTCTCGGCAGCCAGCGCTTCGAGCGCAACATCAAATGCCTTTTCCTGCTCGCCCGCATCGAGCAACCCCTCGACGTAGTGCCGCGTCACGTCCACATCATCGGGACGGATCAATCTGAGTTCAGCGGCCGCAGCCAGCGCCTCTTGCGGCATCCCGATTTCCAACCACAACTCACGCTGCTGCCGAAGCGTCCCCTGGGCAATGTCGGGCATCAATTCGCGGACGGGTGCGGCGAACCGATGCTCGGGATACAAACCCCAAATTCGCCGATCAAACTCAAGATAGGCTTCGGCTGCGGCGCGCATAAATCCCTCGCGCGACAGTGTGTCGGCCAGCCGATACCACGCCCCGGTGACATAGGGATCGGCCTTGGCTTCACCCTCAAAAAGCGTCGCTGTCCTGAAATACTCGATGGCACGCGCGCGGTTCCCGGAGAAGATTGCAATGTCGCCGAGGAGATACTGCAGTCGCGGCGAATTGTTTGCGGTTACGTCGGCGTGGTGCGTGATGGCGCGGGCCTGATCGACGCGCCCGGTGCGTAGTAGCAACTCCGCCTTTTCGAGTTGAAACGGCACATGCCCGATCGAGCACCCGCGTTCCAAGTCGTCGATCAGCCGGAGTGCGTCGCCGAATTGTTCCTGTGAGATCGCATACCGGATTTTCTCCCACTCTCGCACCAGATCCGGCGGGGGTGCCTGCGGCGCGTTGCCGGTCTCACTCTTTCGGATGTCGTTGCCGATGATCTCGGCGAGCGTCGTTTTCGCCCGCGTGGCGCGATCACCGGCCGGCGCGGACTCATCCACCCACGCTGCGGACACGAAAAGGCTGAGAATGCTTCCGACGATGAAACGAACCTTGCGCAGGTTGTCATGCATAGGTGGCCCCGGAAAATCGAGCTGCGCGTCGGACACGCAACATCCTTGCCGCGTACCTACTTCGAGCTGCGCGAAGCGCGCTTTGCGGGCGTCTTTTTGGCAGCGGCGCGCGACTTCTTATTGGTTGCATCCTTCACCCGCGCGGGTCGCGCGGTCGCTTTGGCCCCGCTCTTCGCGGTCTTCTGCGCCGCTTCGTCGTCGGACTTGTCTTTCGCACGGCTTTTCGCGGCCTTTTTCTTGTCGTCCACAACGATGGATTCGCTTTTTTTCTTGTCGGCTGGCGGTGCCATCGACGGCAACTGAACGCCGGACGCAACCTGCTGCAGCATATTCGTGCTCGATCGATCCGGTGCTTCACTGGAAATCGTCGTCACCTGGCCTTTTTTCACTGCGTTGCCCTTGTCGGCCCACGCCTGCTTGCGAAGCAATGCGACGAATTCAAAGGCTTGGCCGTCGGGAATCTGGCGCTCCAGGAAGTTCTGCGACTCTTCGAGTGTGCATTCAGGATCGACCAGTTCGTGCTCGCGACACACCGCCCACATCGCCTCGTCTAGCGGAATCGCGTGATGTCCAAATCCATACAGCCGGATGCGCGCTCGCGAGTAAGCGTCCAATCCGTCGAGCCCCGTGAGAAACTCGCGGGATTCGCGCTTCGGCAGTTTTGCAACCCGGTCCAGCGAGACCGCAAACTCAATGGCAAAAATTGCATTCAACGCGCGAGATATGTCCTCGCATTTGCGTCGCATCTCGGACGATCCGCCGACGGCTTGTGCGAGTTCCGTAACGGGAGTGACCCGCAATTCGTTGAAATCGACAACCATCCCCTGCAACTTCTCGACCGCTTCCCGCGCCTTGTTCTCCGGCGCATTCCGCGAAAAAACGCCAAGAAGCAACTGCTGAATCGGATCGCCGATCCCCGGCTCCTGCTGCTTACCATGGGCCTTTTTCAGTTCAGCAAATGCCTTCTTCACCTTTTTTGCAGCTAGCGTTGCGCCGCGCATTCGTGTTTACCCTTTCTCTTGGGTGTCATTCGGCTCTGAATTCTCATCCGACGCGCTCCCGTCCGCGTTGACCGAGGCGTCAGGCCTGCGATCGTTCAGTTCACGCATCGCCTCATCAATAATATTCAGCGTCTCGCTGCCCCGCTGAATCGAATCATCCAACTCAAATCGCAACTCCGGCACCTGGCGAATGTGCATTTCGCTCGCCAGCAGCCGCCGCAGTTTCCCCGCGGCACCGTTTAGCGCCCGCACGCACGAACGTCGGCGGCCATCGTCCGCGAGCACGCTGACATAAATGACCGCCGAACTGATGTCCGCGCTCAGTTTGACGCGCGTAATCGACGTCATGGGCTCGATACGCGGGTCCGCCATTCGGTAGGTAATTTCCTCAGCGAGAATTCGCTTGATCAGGCTTTCCAGTCGCTCAACTCTTCGGCTCAAATTCTGTCTGTCGCCTCTGCTTTTACAGCCGGGATTCGTTCAAAGCATCTCAATATCGAATTCGAGAAGGGATGCATGCACATAAGCCTGGAGTTCGCCAACGATCGAGTCGAGTACCTGCTGGGCCACGCGTGCCTCATTGGAGACGACTGCGATCCCGAATGTCGCGGCCTGACGGTGCTCCAGATCGTCTACTTCGGCAATGGAGACATTATGCTGTCGCCGAATCCGATCTTTGAGGCTCCGTGTCACCCGGCGCTTGTCCTTCAGGGAGCGAGACTCGTAAATCCCCATGCGGGCCGTCAATACGCCGACAATCATCGAGACCTCGCGTCGGCTGATTACAGTTCCTGAGCAATCTCGACGATCGAGTAGGACTGAATCTGGTCGCCGGGCTTGATGTCATCATAGTTGGCGATCTTGATCCCGCACTCCATGCCCGCGCGGACTTCCTTCGCGTCGTCCTTGAATCGTTTCAGCGATTCAAGCGTGCCGTTTTCCAGAATCACGCGACCATCGCGCACCAGGCGTACCTTGTGATTTCGCGAGATGGTGCCGTCGGTGACGTAGCAACCCGCGATTGTGCCCAGTCGCGAAACATTGAATACCTTGCGAACTTCGACAGTCGCTTCGTTCTTCTGCTTCTGAATCGGCGCGAGGAGACCTTTCAGCGCCTGCTGAATGTCGTCGAGAATTTCGTAGATGACGCGATAATTGCGGATCTCCACGCCCAGCTCGTCCGCCCGACGACGGGCGCGATCGTCCGCGACCACATGGAACCCGAAAATAATGGCATTCGCGACATGCGCAAGGTCGACGTCCGCCTCGTTGATCGCCCCCACGCCGGCGTGTTTGATGGCCAGACGCACTTTTTCCGTCGGGAGCTTTGCCAGCTCGCCCTTCAGCGCGTCGACTGAGCCCTGCACATCCGCCTTGACAATCAGATTCAGCTCCGGAATCTCCGAAGAACTGCTGCCGGAAAGCAAATCTTCCAGCGTACTGCGCGGCGACTGCACAGACTTCAATTCCGCCTGACGCCGCGTGTTGCGAATCTCTTCCGCGATTTCCTTCGCACGCGACAGATCGTTGACGACGTACATCATGTCGCCGGCGCGCGGAAGGTCATCCAGACCGGAAATCTCCACCGGCGTGCCCGGTCCCGCTTCTTTGACGACCTTGCCCGTATCGTTGCGGAGATTTCGAATGCGGCCGGACGCCGGGCCGCAAACGAACGTCTGGCCAATGCGCAACGTGCCGTCACGAACCAGAACCTGTGCGACGTTGCCGCGGCCTTCCTTCATTCGTGCTTCAATCACGGTTGCGACACCGGGGAGCTTCGGATCAGCCTTCAACTCCATCAATTCGCTCAATTGGCTCAAGTGAGCGATCAGTTCGTCAATCCCCTCGCCGGTCACGGCACTCGTCTTGACGACGTCGGTATTGCCGCCCCATTCTGTCGGAACCAACTCGTATTCCGACAACTGACCGTAGATCTGGTTGATGTCGACGCCGGGAAGATCAATCTTATTGAGCGCGACGACAATCTCAACGCCCGCAGCCTTGGCATGGTTAATGGCCTCCGCCGTCTGCGGCATGATGCCGTCATCCGCCGCCACCACGAGTACCACCACGTCCGTCATGTTGGCACCGCGCGCCCGCATCGCGGTGAATGCCGCGTGTCCGGGAGTGTCCAAAAACGTCACGTGCCAATCGCCGCGATCGATTCGATAGGCACCGATGTGCTGCGTAATCCCGCCGGACTCACCGGACGCAACATTCGCTTTTCGAATCTTGTCCAGCAAGGAGGTTTTTCCATGGTCGACGTGGCCGAGCATCGTCACCACCGGCGGACGCAGCGTCAGGTTGTTGCGCTCGCGACCGGCCACTTCGTCCTGAAGCGTTTCGAGCGGACCCCGGGCCTTCTTCATCTTGATATCAACGCCAAGTTCCGCCGCAAGAATTTCCACCGTGTCGTGATCGAATGATTCGTTTACCGTCCACGGACGACCGGTATGGTCAATCAGAATTTTGAAGACGCGGCCAAAGGGAATGCCGACCGCCGCGCAGAAGTCCTTTGCGGATACCGGTGTTTCAATCTCAATCTCACCCTTGCGCGGTGCCGTATGCTCCCCGCTCGGTCCGCCGGATTTGCGGCGCCTTCCTGCGGCGCGCCGTGCCGCAAGGCCGTGTCCGGTGGCACTCTTCAACCGCTCCTGGCGTTCGATCAGATCCTGGTCACGCCACTCCTTGAGCTTTCCTTCAAAATCTTCGGATTTTCCGGTTGCGCGGCGGGCACTGCGCTTTCGAGCCGCTTCTTCTTCTGTTTCCCGACCCTTCTTTTTCCGACCGCCTGTCGACGGTGTGGGAGGAAGCGACAGCGGATCGCGAGGCGCCGTCGCGGCGGGCCGCGGACGCTGCCGCGGCGGCGCGACCGGATCAGGCGCTTCAATTCGCACCACGCGAGGCCCTTTGAGTTCCGCCGGCTTTGGCACCAGTTGCGGACCCATCGGCTTGACGGGGTCCGGCGGCAACTCGATTGGCGGACGCGGTTCCTCTGATACCGGTGCGGTGTCCGCAGCGGCGGATTCAGGCACGGTTTCGCCCGTTGCCTCATCTGTGACATCCGCGACCGGAACCTCTTCCGAATCCTTGGCCGCAATCAAATCTGTTGCTGCAACATCGGATGAATCGGCCTCTTCGCCGGATTCGTCCCGCGCGATTTCATCGTCCGCTCGGGACGACGTCTCGTCTTCATTCCGATCGCGCTCCGCAACTGCCACGGACGTTGCGTCAACGGAGTCATCATCATTTGAATCAGTTGTCTGGGAGGACTTGAGGGCGGGTTTCCGCTTCACGACTTTATTGAGATCGACGCGTGCGGCAACTTCTACGGTGGTGACATCATCACCAACAGAGAACCACTCGCGGATGGACTCGGCAAGACCGAGCGACACCGTCGCCATGTGATTCTTGAGTTCGACACCCTCGGCATGGCACTTGGCAATGATTTCCTTGCTCGCCACGCCGAGTTCTTTGGCTAAATTGTGGACGCGAAGCGCTTTTGCCACTCCGGGCTCCGTACAGGTTACCTTGGACCGATCTCGCGATCATGTGCTAACGCTTCATTCCGTCAGCCATGATTGGCCTCCAATCCAAAACAAGCCGAGTTCATTCCGGCAGACCTCGCTGCCTAGGCAGCAACAGCATTGATGTTACGAGGTCAGCCCGGTTCCTTCCGCGAGTCAAACACGAACCCGTAACATATCATGGAATCAGAAATTATGCCACCGCCGCGTAATGAATTGGCGGGAATTCGAATTTTCGCGGTTTCGTTCCAGGTCAACCTCCTATCGCCGACCCGCCGATAGGCCTAAAAGGAATCGGTGCCTGTCGGAGGAGATTGCGAGTAATTTCTGCGTCTGCTAGTGACCCTTGCCACGTTTCGTGTGATAATCACCCCGCAGCGGCCTTTTCAAAAGCAGCTTTTTCGGCAGTATTGAGCTTGACAGCGAGCCGCTGTTCGCTGTCGGTTCGCGCCATTTACGAGACACGATCATGCGCGTTTTTATGCTTGGATGGGAATTTCCGCCGTTTATTAGCGGGGGTCTCGGAACGGCATGTTTCGGTCTGACGAAAGGCCTGGATCGCCTCGACGTCCGCGTGTTGTTCGTCCTGCCCAAGCCGGTAGCATCGGATTTTGTTACACATGTCGAGATTGTCGCGCCGGGCCGCCCGACGCCGCAGATGGAACGGCGACGGCGCACCTCCAGCTATGTATCTTACGAATCGCAAAACGTGCAGTTCCGGACAATCGATGCCGAGTTGCGTCCGTATATGCGGCCCAAATCCGCCGAAACCGTCAAACACCAGGAAAAGACCTATCACACGAAGGAAATTCCCGGTGCTGAAGTGCCGGATTGGCCCGGCTTTCCGCAGGACCGTCGCAAGAGCAGCCAGAAGGATCTTACCGCCGGTCCGGGTGCCGATTATGAGGGCAATCTTTTCGATCTGATCGAGCGCTATACATACCTCGTGGAAGAAGTGTGTGCCAACGAGCAGTTCGACTTGATCCATGCACACGACTGGATGACCTATCGTGCCGGAATGCGCGCCGCGCAGATTACCGGCAAACCGTTGATCGCGCATATCCACTCGACCGAATTCGACCGTTCGGGTCTGCACGTGAACCAGCAGATCTACGATATCGAACGTGCGGGAATGCAGTTTGCTACGCGCGTGATTGCTGTCAGCTATCTGACCAAGAATCTCGTCTTAAAACATTACGGCGTCGACGGTCGCAAAGTCGACGTCGTGTACAACGCGATCGACGACAACGGGCCCGGTGCGTCGCGCACCCTTCCCGCAATTCAGCGAGATGAAAAAATCGTGCTGTTCCTCGGTCGTATCACCATGCAGAAAGGCCCGGAGTATTTCCTCCAGGCCGCAAAGCGCGTTCTTGATGTCCAGCAAAATGTCCGCTTCATCATGGCAGGCAGCGGCGACATGGTGCGCGGCATGATCGAACTCGCCACCGCGATGGGAATCGAGGACAAAGTCCTCTTCACCGGCTTCCTCCGCGGCGACGATGTACAGCGCGTGTTTCGGATGGCCGACCTCTACGTCATGCCATCGGTGTCCGAACCCTTTGGCATCGCGCCGCTCGAAGCGCTCGCGAACGACGTCCCGGTCCTCATTTCAAAGCAGAGCGGTGTCGCAGAAGTGATCCAGCATGCCCTCAAGGTCGACTTCTGGGATGTGGAAGAAATGGCAAACAAAATTGTCGCGGTCTTGCGGCATCCGCCGTTACAGGCGACGCTGCGCAATCACGGCGGCATCGAGGTGCGACGGTTCAGTTGGACCGACGCCGCGGAATGTTGTTTGCAGTCGTATCGAAAAGCTATCTCGGGAACCTGAT
>JBFWWY010000032.1:0-12380 GCA_050245935.1 Phycisphaerae bacterium
ACCCAGCCCGGCTTGAGCCAGTTATTGCGCAAACTGAGGGTGCCGGCATCGTCGAGCATGGACAACTGGTTGCCGTTGTCGGTAACGAAAACGATATTGTTCCGCGCATCACAGTGTTCCTCATCGGTGGACAACCGCATGAACGTCGTACGACCCACACGCGTGGACACGATCGTATTGAAATAGAGATGCAGCGTGCCCTTGCGATAACCGGTCTCGTTTCCGCTGTCGCCGCCATAGTGAATGATCTGCCGATTGCCGGCATCATCCGGCTCAATCAGGACGTTGCCGTACACATGGGTGGTGCGATAGGCCGGATCGTTCTGGAGCGTTCCGCTGTCCTCGGCATCAACGAGATCGAGTTGCCGATTTCCGCCTTCGATCCAGTTGTAGCGCACGATCAGTCCCGCCGAGCGGTCCTTGAGGTTGTTTCCGCCGGCGCCTGGTGCGAGAGGTCCGAATCGATTGCCTTCGTACGTCACGCGCAGCCCGGCCGTGTAGGTATTGTGGACAAAGATATTGCCCGGCAGGCCATTGCTGTGGATGTAGTTCCTTTCGATGAAGATGTCCCTCGCGATATAGTCTTCACTTGACGAGACAAAGATGCCATTCGCACTGTCACGGATGATGCAATTGCGAATCGCAACGAATTCACCGCGCTCCACATGAACGGCAGCGGCATTGGAACGATAGGATTGAACTATGCCCGCGGTACTGGTGAAACTGGCCGACGGTCGCGCCCCGCGAATGTCGAGATTTTCGATCAGAATCCAACGGGCGATGTCAACGTTCGGCGTGCTCGATCCGCCGACCTTGATCACGCTGCGATCCTGATTCCAGTAGTTGAGTTGCGGACGCGTCGTCGCATTCTCTCCGTCGATCACGGGACGTTGACCTTCCGGTCCCAGAATGCCTTGCACGACAATCGACGGACCGGCTGCGCCAATACCGTTGATCACGAATTTCTCGTGATAAGGTTCCGGGCGCCAGTGAATGCGAACCCGGTCGCCGGCCTGCAGCGTTTCCCACGGAACAGCGCCGACTGTCGGGTAGGGTTGGCCTGTGCCGACGTCAAAAATCGTCGCTTGGACCGTTTCAGGAACGGCGATCAACGCAAACCAAAACGAGCCGAATGCACAAACAGATTTGAAACGAAGTGCGCAGCGCGAAGAGAGCGCCATCGGTCTACCTGCCTTTCGCAGCTCTCTTCGCCAATTCCACCGCCGCACATCATAACTGAGAATGGATTGGGGTGTCGACCTACGGCCGCGCAGCGATAACGCGCGCAGGAGCGTTTTTTTACGTTTCCCACGACTGAGCGAGTACCATGCTCGTCTATGAAAACGGAAGAGCCAGTCCGATTCGGTATTCTCGGCGTCGGCCGGATCGCGGTGAAAGCGTACGTCCCGGCGATTCTGGCCGCACCGAACGCCGTACTGGCAGCGGCGGCCAGTCGAGATCTCTCGCGCGCTCAAGCGATCCATCCCCAGCGCGCCTACGACGACTACGATGCACTGCTTGATGACCCGGAAGTGGAAGCCGTTTATATCGCGACGCATAACGGTTTGCATCATCCTCTTGCCATCGCAGCGCTTGAGCGGGGCAAGCACGTTCTCTGCGAGAAGCCGCTGGCGAACGACGCGGCGCAATGCCGCGAAATGATTGCGGCCGCGCGGGCGGCAAATCGGCATCTCGTCGAAGCCTTCATGTATCGATACCACCCATCCATCGTGGAAGCGCGGCGCATGGTTGATGAAGGCGCGATCGGCACGTTGCGAACTGTCGAAGCGTCTTTCAGCCACCCGATGCGCGACAAGTCCGATGTCCGCTTCCGTCGCGACTGGGGCGGCGGCGGCTTGCTTGATGTCGGCGGATATTGTGTGAATGCTTGCCGTAATTTTTTCCGGCTGTTGCCGACCGCCGTCACGGCGTTCGGTGACTTTGATCCGCAACACGACGTCGACGTTGCGCTGCATGGGATTCTGGATTTCGGCAACGGTCGGGCCGGTGTCATCTCATGCGGACTGGACGCGGGCCGACGCAACCGCATCCTCGCGTGCGGCACAGACGGCACGCTGGAGCTGCCGATGGGATTTGGAATCAACAACATTCCTGTCAAGTTGAGGTATCAAACCGCGGAACAGGAGTGCGTCATCGACTATCCGCCGTTTCCGATGTATCAGGCCCAGGTGGAGGATTTTGCCAACGCCGTTCGCGGAGGAACGCCGATGATCGAGCCGGAAGAAGGACTTCGCAATGCCGTCGTTCTCGATGCGTTGCTCAGTTCCGCGCGGGGCGGCGGCGGGCGCACGGAGGTTCGACTTGAGGCATGATGCCGATTACTCGCGTGCGCGAATGCGGGTTGTCCACTGAAATGGCGGATCAGCGCGCCAACGGAGCCCTTCCAGCGAAACGGTCTGTCCGCTCGACACGCGTTCGAGTACAAGACCCAGCTTTTCAAGGGTCGTCACCGGTATCTGGTCGACGGCAACGAGAAAGTCCCCTTCGCGAATCCCCACGCGCTCTGCAGGGCTGCGCCGCTCCACGCTTTCCACCATCAGTTTCGCAAACGAGGGGACGCCGTGTTGCTGCAGCAGCCGTTCTGGTACCTGTATGAGATTCAGCCCCATGATTTTTCGCGCGAGCACATCGCCCTCAGGTGGCGGCGCAATTTCCAGGGGGATATTCAACGTCAGCGACTTGCCATCCCGCTGCAATTGCACCTGTACGTTCGCGCCCGGTGAAAGTGCGAGCAATTTAACGTAATAATCAATGCTGTCGCGCAGGGTTTGGCCGTTCAGCGCGGTCAGTGTGTCACCGATGCGGAGCCCTGCGCGCGCCGCAGGGCTTTCGGCGCGAACCTCCTGCACCCGTGCGCTGCGACCGAGTACAGTCGCCCCGAAAAACACCCGCTGGCTGCGTTCGATGTCGAGCATTTTCGGCAGCATTTCCCACAGCCGGTTGACCGGAATGGCAAAGCCGATGCTTTGTGCGTCGCCGCGAATCGCGGAATTGATTCCGATGAGTTCGGCATTGATGTTCAGCAACGGACCCCCGGAATTTCCGGGATTGATGGGTGCGTCCGTCTGGATCAGTTCCGTCAGTTCGAGTTCGCCGCTGATTTCCAGATCGCGATTGACCGCGCTTACAATTCCCGAGGTCACAGTGTGATGGAGACCGAGCGGATTGCCGATCGCGATGGCCGGCTCGCCGATCATGAGGTCGTCGCTGCTGCCCAGCCGGATCGCAGGAAGCGATTGCGGTGCGTCAATCTTGATCACCGCGAGGTCGTGCTGGCGATCAATCGCGATCGGCCGCGCCTCGAACTCGCGCTGATCGGCGAATACGACGCGCATGTCCGCGGCTTGTGCGACGACATGCGCATTCGTCACGATGTACCCCGTCTCGTGAATGATGAATCCCGAGCCGATGCTCTCAATGCGCTGGTTGCGCGTTCGCGGACGGTTCAGAAACAGGTCTTCGATCGTTCGTGGTCCCAGTTGCTGACTTCGCACAATTCGCGTGGTGCTGATATTGACGACGGCATCCCGGCATTTCTCGACAACCTGGACGACCGGGGTATGGCGCCGCGCGTAGGCTTCTTCGTTGGAATCCGGGCCCGCAACGGCGGATTGACCAAGATTTAGAGTTAGCAATGTGCAAATAAGGATCCGCGCAAGCATTCGTATACTCCTGTAAACAACTTCAATCCCGATGATATTCAGATCGAGACGCGAGTCGTGATCGTGGACAAAAATACCGCAACAGCCCGGTTCGAACGATTCGCAGTTGCGGCATTTTGGACTTGGTTACATAATGCGCGACGATCCCGCGCGTGGGAGATTTTGACAACATCATACAAGTCAACCGAACCGGAGTGCATGAATGGGTGCGGCGCTGGACGCGTTACGAGAATTGCAGGAAATCGAACATCAGATTGTTGACGTAAAACGTCAATTGCGCAAGAAAGAGCGCGTCGTCGAAACTCATCAGAAGAAAATGGACAATCTGGAAAAGCAGATTGCCTCGGAACGCAACGAACTCAAACGGACGCAGGTCGCATTTCAGCAGTTGGACGTGGATGTCAAGTCACGTTCCGCAAACATTCAGAAATCGCGCGAGCAGTTGAACTCCGTCAAGACAAACAAAGAGTACGCCGCCGTTCTCGCGCAACTCAACAATGACAAGGCGGATGTCACCCAGATCGAGCAGCAGGCGCTGGAAAAAATGCAGGAGATTGAAGCACGGCAGGCCGCAATCAGCGAAAAGGTTGACGAACTGAATGCCGCCGAATCGCGCCGCGCCGAACTGCAGGATCAGGCCGATCAGACCAAGCAGAGTTATGCCGGCAAACTTGCCGAGTTAGAAGCGGAGCGCAGCAAATTGGCGACTGCCGTGCCGAAAGAAGCGCTCGTCCTGTTCGATCGATTGTCCGAACGGTTTGACGGGGAAGTGCTCGCAACGTGCGAGCGTACCCATCCGCGCAAGGATGAATATCTCTGCGGCGGATGCTACTTGAGTCTTTCCGCTGAAGTCGCCAACACACTGATGACCAAGGATGAGATTGTGACCTGCCGAAATTGCGGTCGCATTCTGGTCATGGCAGCTTCCTAATCGGGATTTCGATCATTACCCACTCCAGAGTCATTGCATATTTCGATGGCGGCGCGCGCGGGAATCCCGGACCGGCCGGCGCCGGCGTCAGCATTTGCGGCGAAGATCACAAGCCGATTTTCGAAGCGGGTTTTTATCTTGGCCAGAAAACAAACAATGCCGCCGAGTACAACGGACTGCTCTTCGCATTGCAATACGCGGCCGAGCTGCTGGCCGAATCGATTGAGTTGCGCTCGGACAGCGAACTCGTCGTCAGGCAGGTGACCGGAGATTATCGCGTCAAGAGTCCGATACTCGCGCCGCTGTATGAACAGGCGCAGCGTCGCTTACTGCAATTCCGCGGCTGGACCATCCGGCACATTCCGCGTGAAGCGAATGGCCGTGCCGACGAACTCGCCAATCTCGCGATGGATCGTCGGAAATCGGTGGTTGTGCTGGATGTCGCGAAGATCGGTGCCGAGCGCCCCGATTGCGATGAGCCCGACTCGACCGGGCTCCCCGGGTCGCAATCGGCGCAGAAGGGGAGCGCGGGAAGCACACCGGCGCGCCATTCCACGCTGACATCGGTGCAGGTGTCCGTGACGGGCGTCCCGGAGGATGGTCGATGTTTCGCCGGCACTCCCTTTGCCGGGGAGCGACTCACGCTGACGCAGACGTTTCCTGCGCAGACCTGTCTCTACGCGGCGAATGCACTCGCACCCACGATCCTCGCGATGCTGAAAACCGACGCGGCGGAAGCGGCCAATCTCCCCGTCATGTCTGTGCGTTGCGCCAACTCAGCATGTCGGACGTTGTTCTGCGTATCGCCGCAACTGAAGGGGAACGGTGCGTCCAACCGGAAGCAGGGCTGATCGTTGACAAAATGCGACGAGTAAGGGCGTGGCTGTCGAATCTTGTGCAGGTTCGCGCGCTTCCGTCGAGAATCGATGTATCCGGCCGAATTCCTGCTAGGATTAAAGCATGAGTGTGCCGGGCATGCCCGCATGAACCGGCCTCTTGAACCTGTCCTCGGCGAAGTTACTTTTCCATGTCTTGGCGAATAAGTGTTCGATCTGGACGTGTTGCGGATTCGTCGATAGGAATATGACTGGCAACTGCCTCCGCTGGAGGCAACTCTGGGAGTACGTAAGGAGAAGATTATGCGGTTTGGAACTTGGAAAAGACCGGTTTGTGCGACGGTTGTCTTCGTCGCAGCGACGGTCATGGCGGCGAACGCAGGGACGAAGGATTTCACGCTCACGCGCGCGATCCCCGATAACGTCTGCATGGTTGCGCATTCGCGCACGCATTCCGGCACGGACTTCGTCAAGAAGCAGTCGGAGCGGTTCATGCAGGCCCTCACCGATGCGCATCTCGAGAAGGACATTCAGAAGATGTTCCGCGAGATGGCAAAGCAGAACAGTACGGCAGCGGACGAGGAAGGCTCTGCCGAATTCGACGCGCACTGGCAGAAGTTCAGCGACATGCTCGGCTCGGTGGATTGGGAAGCGCTGGTCGGGAACGAATTCGCGTTTGCGATGAAATTTGAATTCCCGCAGGTGATGCAGGTCGTGATGCTCTCCCAGCCCAAGGAAGGTGAAACTGCGGAAGTCTTCAACGGGCTGGCCAACCTGGTCAAACAGCTTGTCGGCATGGCACCCGAAGGCGAGATTTCGCTGGGCACCGATGGGTCCGGCGATTCCGTGACCCATTTCGTCACCTTTGCACAGGCTCCGTTTCCGATCGCGATCACGCTGGCACGTCATCAGAATGTCATTATGCTCGGGATTGGTTCCACGCTGCCCGAGCAGACTTTGGCGCTTCTGAAAGACAAGGAAGGTACCACCCTCGCATCCACCGAACGGTTCAAGAACGCGTTCAGCGCGCTCCCCGAGCCGGAAGATGCAATTGTCTTTATCGACATGGAAAAGATGTTCAAGCAATTGAACGGCGTGATTGATCAGGCCATGACCATGTACGGACCCGCCGCTGAAGCCGGTGAAGGTACGGCGTCGAAAGAGAAGGAGCTTCCGCGCAAGCTGATCAATGAATTTGATGCGTTCGACTATATCGCGGAGGTCGCCACGACTCAGGGTAAGAAAACGCAGGCGGACAGCCTGGCGGTTCTGAAGTCCGGTGCGGAATCAACTTTCCTGTACAAGGCATTCTGCAGCGGCGGAAATCTGCAGGATCCCCTCAAGTATGTGCCGCAGGACGCCAGTTCGTTCAGTGCGTTCAGCGGGTTGAATCTTATGGCAGCCTACACCAGCGTCCTCGACTTCATCCGCAATCATGCGCCGGATGGGGAGCAAGTACTCGCACAATTTGAGGAAGGCAAGAAGCAGGTTCCGTTTGATCTGGAGAATGACTTACTCAAGCTCGTCGGCGGCAAGATGATCTCGTTTTCATTGCCAGGCAAGAGTGCCTACGCCCCTGGAGACTGGGTTGTGATGCTGTCGGTGAACAATTCGGAACATGCCGCAACCAAATTGAATGAACTGGTCGAATTCGGCGATGCGATGATGAAGCAGCAGAATCTGGGTGCCATCAATCCCGCAAACATTCCCGGTGTGGAAGGATTCCGCACGGTGCAGTCGCCGATGCTGATGATGATGCCCGGAATGAGTTCGCCGACGTTTGGGATCAAAAACGACTGGTTCTTCTTCGGCTCGAGTCCCAAAGTCATGGCAAAGGCATTCGCCACCGCGTCCGGCGATGAGCCGAATTTCAGTACGAATGAACGGTTCAAGACCGAAGGTGTCAAACTCGACTCGGAAGTACAGGCCGCGTCCTTCTCTGACATGACGAAATTCGGCGAAGAAGTCAGTCAGGCGCTGACCATGATTCCGATGATGGGGATGATGATCCCGGACCTCAATAAGGAACCAGCGGGCCGAGCGCTGGTCTCCATCGCCTCGAAGATGAGCAAAGTCGTCCGCAATCTGGACTTCTTCCAATCGAAGAGCTCCAAGTCGACGTTCGACGGCAAGACCATGCGGACGGTTTCAATCGTGAATTACCGCGAGCCCCCGGCCCCCGAAACCACGACTGGCGAAGAAGGCTAATTCGACCGGAAACGCTAGACGGGACCGAAACGACGCGACGCACTCTTCTGGCGGGGAGTGCGTCGTTCTTTTTTTTTTGCCAACGATTTTCCGCGAGAATGGTCAATGCCCGCGTGGCGAACGTTGCCTACAAGTGCATCTGCAGCAGTTCTTCGAGCTTGCCTTTGGCTTCCTTCTCGATCTGCCGCACGCGCTCGCGCGTCAGGCCGACGACTTCGCCGATCTCTTTGAGTGTCAGCTTTTTGCCGGACTTCTCCAGCCCGTAGCGCAGCTTCAATACGTACGCTTCGCGTTCCGTGATGCGATCGAGCATCTTGTGGACAAAGTCCGCATCTGCTTCGGTGAACACGCCTTCGTGCGGCGCGGGCGTCCGTGTGTCTTCCACCGTTTCAGCGATTCTATCATCGCCATTCGCGCCGTTCATCGCCGTTCGACCGGTGCACGCGCGAATGGCCTGCGTGATCGCGCGCGCCTTGCGCGGCGTGATTTCCATGTGCTCGGCGACTTCGCGAATCGAGGGCTGCCGTTCCAGCTTCTCTTCCAGCGCGTTCATGGTGAGCTTCATGTGCCCGATCTGTTCCATCAGATAGCTCGGGATATGAATAATCTGCTGCGCACTCTGCACAGCGCGGCGGATGGCCTGATCAATCCAGTAGCCCGCATAGGTGCTGAAGCGGGAACCGACCGTGGGGTCGAAACGGTCCACCGCGTTCACGAGTCCGACGTTCCCCTCGTTGACAAGGTCTTCCATCGGCAGGCCGCGGTTGCGAAAGTGCTTGGCGACGCTGATGACCAGGCGCAGATTCGCCTGAATCATCCGATCGCGCGCCATGGAAGCCTCGCGCTCGATGCGTTGACGCTGTGCAATGGAAATATCGCCGTTCGCGAACATTGTTTCCGCCTGCGCCGCGGCCTGAATCTTTGTGCCGAGTTCTTTTTCCTCGTCGGCCGTCAGGAGTTGAAAGCCCTTTATCTCCTTGAGATAGTCGCTGATACCGGATTCGATTCTTGTTGCCATGTAACTCTCATCGCTCCGTGTGCGCCGGAGCGCGATTTACCAGATTTCAACCATGCTGCCGCAGGACGCAACCTCTACTAGCATGGTATCGGCTCGACCGGTTTGGTTCTTCATCACTCCAATACGCAATTCTTGCATTCCGATAAGCGAAATTTCTCCGGCTATCTTACCCGGCGCGGCAAATATTCTCTTCGGATAGTACTTGGCATAGCAGCGGTTCGACTTGTTCCATCGGTAGGCCAATTACGTTCGTGAAGCTGCCTTCGATCGACTCCACCAATAGATCATTTGCTGCCGGCGTCTGGATCCCGTAAGCACCTGCTTTTCCGGCCCAGTCGCCACTAGCCAGATACTGCTCGTGTGCGGCCAGATCGTCGCGCATCGTCACCGTCGTGGTTGTGGCAAAGAGATAGCGCCTTGTTTGACCCGGTTCATACGGGCAGCGGACCAGGACAACCCCGGTAATGACCTGCGTCGCGCGCCCCGCCTGATGCTCCAGCATGCGCCGCGCATCGACGATACCGGTCGGTTTTCCGAACAGCACCCCGTCGCTGACGACGATTGTATCCGCGCCCAGGATCCAACGGCCCGGGTTCCGCGCCGCGACGTAGCGCGCTTTGAAATACGCTACGCCCATCGCCCATTCCCGGAAGTTCGTATCACGCGGCTTTTGGTGCGGCTCGCGCAGCGGACACGGAATGATCTCAAACGCGAACGGCAACGACTGCAAAAGCGTCGCACGCTGCGGACTGCCGGACGCGAGGATGTAAGGAGCGGTTGCCATGCGGGTGTTGAACAGAAGATTCCGCCGGACAACGGCTGGGGTCACGGCGCGCGATGGGCAGGTCGTACGAGGAATCCACCACCGAAATACAAGACACAACTTGACGAACCGGCAGTTTATCATCTACACCGTCGGGCATGCAAAAAAACCTGTCCTCATCGGCTGCCCCGGGTTCTCAAACGCACCGGTTCGGCGCGCACCTTTCCATCGCGGGAGGCATGGAAAACGCGATTGTCGAAGCGATCTCGCTGGATTGCGGAACTGTGCAGGTATTTGTAAAGAATCAGCGCCAGTGGCGCGCGTCGCCGCTGACGGACGAGCAGATTGCCAAATGGAAAGCGGCGTTGCCGACGAACGGTTTTGGTCCGATTGTGGCGCATGCCACGTATCTGATTAATCTCGCATCGTCCGATGACGAATTGTGGGAAAAGAGTGCAAACGCTTTTCAGGAAGAACTCCGTCGTTGCGACGCACTCGGGATTGCATACCTCGTCGTGCATCCCGGCTCCCCCGTCGCGGGAACGCGGGAGGAGGGCATTTCGCGCGTCAGCGCGGCGCTGAACGGAATTCTGAAATCCTCTGGCGACATCCGCACCATGCCACTGCTGGAAAATACGGCCGGACAGGGAAAAACGCTCGGTCGCACCTTCGCGGACCTGGGAGAGATTCTTGCCGGAGTGAAAAAATCCGAACGGGTCGGCGTGTGCATTGATTCCTGCCACGCGTTCGCCGCCGGCTATGATCTGCGAGATTCTGCCGCCTATGATCGGATGATTCAGGAAATGGATACCGAATTTGGCGTAAACCGTGTCCGCTGTTGGCATTTGAACGACAGCAAAACTGATCTTGGCTCCCGCCGGGACCGGCATGAACACATCGGCGAGGGAAAAATCGGCGTTGCCGGCTTTCAGAACATTCTCAGCGATAAGCGCTTTGTTGGTGTTCCAATGATTCTGGAAACGCCGAAAGAAGACGCGAACGACAAGCCAATGGATGCCATCAATTTGCAGCGGTTGCGCGAGATCGCGGATTCGGTCTCGAAGACAGGAAGAAAAATTTCGACAAAGTCCCGCAAGGGAGCGAAAAACTGACCAGCAATCGAGAATCCATCATTGTCGCACTCGTTCAGGATCTGATCTTTGCGTCGCGAATCGGCGGCGTCGGAAAGGCATTGGGCGTTGACGTCGTCATATGCCGGACGGTCGAAGTGCTTGCGGAACGCAGCCGCGCGGCCGACCTCGTGCTCGTCGATCTTACCGTTGAATCGGACGCCCTATTGCAATGGGTCGAGAAGGCCAAGGCCGGTGGGGCGTTCCCGCGCGTCGTCGGATTCTTACCGCACATTGAGAAGGAACTGGCGCACCGGGCGCAAGCCGCAGGGGTGGATCACGTCATGACGAGATCGAAATTTGTGGCTGCGTTACCGGAGATCCTCGCGAACCAGTGGATTCCGTCTGAAAATCGGAAGAAAAATCTCGCGACGCGATCACAGATGGCGCGAGACAGCGACCCCGCCTGAAACTGCTCAATTCCACCGGGCAGCATTAAGCGTCGTTCTCGATTGTCATTCCTTTCGAATTATCCGACGCGTTACGAGATTCGGTTTTCCCGGGACGATCCGTTACACTCGTATTGTTCGCGACGAGCCGCTTTTTAGACCTTGGAGTATGGGGGAAAGATGAAGTCGAAGTTGAGTTTTTCGGTGTTTTCTGTTGCCATCGCCGCGACGGGGCAAGCGGCACTGCCGCAGTATGATCCACCGCAATTGCAATGTCGCGCGAATTTTTCCGGCGCATTTCAGTTGCCGAACGTAACGTTTTTCACCAACAGCACGCCGAGTATCAATGATGAAGCCGCGGTCGCGATTTCTTTGGGGATCGTAAGCGGTCAGGATCAGGACGGAATCTGGTACGGGGGAAATGGGAGCGGCGGCATTGTTTTCACGACGTCCCTGGAAGCGATTTTGAGCGATGTTTCGCTCAATGATGCCGGGCTCATCGTCGGTCCCCAGAGCTTTTCATCGCAGGACGGCATCTATTTTTACGACGACAGCGACATGTCGTCCGGGTTGCTCACGACGCTGCCGTTCGGTGCTTCTGGCTGGAGCGCGACCACTGTAAATGCGGCAGGTGAAGTGGGCTTTCGCGCGATTTTCACAGGACGAAATGCCTGGGCATCGCTATCTGGTGGCGCGACGGCGATTCACGCAGCCGAAGCGACCCTTGATCCGCTGTCGCCTTACTCATTTTTGTTTACGCCCGCGTTCAACAGCCAGCGCCAGATTGCCGGCAAAGCCCGGGTCGGGCCGCCGAATCAGGTGGCGGATTCGCAGCCTGACCGGATCGTTCTGATCGATTCGGACGGCACGACAACGATCATCGCGCGCGACGATGACGATGAACCGACATCCATGTTCGATCGATTCGACAACAGCGTTGACGTAACGGACGACGGGCGGGTCGTATTTCAGGCAAATCTGGTCGGTGGCGGTCGCGGTGTGTTTGTTTCGGATGGAATGACGACGGTTACCATTGCGACCACCGCTATGCCTGCACTGACTTCGGTGGAGTCTTTCCGGCCCACAATCAGTTCCAGCGGCCTTGTCGCATTTCGGGGCATGGGGCCGAATGGCCGGGCGATCTTTCTCGGTGACGGCACCGAACTGATCGAACTGGTCAGCGAGCACGATCTGGTCGATTCTGATCTCGGTCCGGCGCGCATCGATCAACACGATTCCAGTCCGGTATTTGGTGGAGGTCCTGATATCAATGCACACGGTGACGTTGCATTTCAGTGTGGGCTGACGCCGCCGGACAACGATCAGATTGAATGGGGGAGCGGTGTTTTTATCGTGCATCGTCAGCAGGGGCTGATAGGGGATCTGAACTGTGACGGAATCATTTCGGTGAGCGACATTGCT
>JBFWWY010000033.1:0-12257 GCA_050245935.1 Phycisphaerae bacterium
CTTTATACCGCCATGCTGGACGATCTGACGGACCTCGACTGGGAAGTTGCCGTCACGCTTGACGATCGCTGGGAGATGCTGCGGTTCGCGCCGACGGGAACGCTTGCCGTTGCGAAGCGGACCGGCGAAGTCGCCGTGTATGAGCGCAAAGCACTGATCGGTAACTGGCGCACGTCGCTATCGGGTCTACAGGACTTCTGGTTTGATTCTGACCGCCGTGCACTACTGACGTTGCGCGGCGATGGGGGTGTGACCGCCTGGGGAACGAGCAGCGCGTCCGAACAACGGCGCGGACTCAGTTCAAAACCGATTGCGCAGTGGGCGCTGGCGACCAACGGATCGACGGCGGTTTTTTCAGATCCGGCAGGGGTGACGCGGATCTACCGGCCCGATGTCAGCCCCGATCCCTATCGCATCCTGGAAGGAAAGGTATTTTCATTTCAGCTCGGTGCGACGCCGAACGTCACTATGGGTGTCAGCCATGACGGCCGGCGCGCGGCGGTGAATAAAGGATCGACACTGCGGCTCATCGAAATGAGCGATGCGCCGCGTCCTCCCTCGGTGCGCACGTACCAGCACATCAATTCTCAATTCGAACATCTCGCGCTGAATCGCGACGGCAGTATGATTGCGATTCATGCACCGAGCGCCGACGGCGAACTGCAGTGGCTCACGTTCCATCGTTGGGGTGCCGGGAGCGCCGGCGAAACCCGGGAAACCCGTCCGGATCTTGCCGAACTCTCGCTGATTGCCAACCCAATTTCGTTTGTGGGTGCTTCGATCAAGCATCTGGCATTTCTGCCGGGCACCTCCAAGCTGCTGGTCGCGCGAAGCAACGGCGAAATCATTATTATTGACCCCGCGGTCTTGCCGCCGCGCGACGTCAGCCTGCAGGCGGATGAAACTCCGGCAGCGCCGCCACCGTGGCTGGTGCTGGATTCTCCGGCGGTCTGGCTGGCATTCAGCCGGGATGCCGATTCTCTCGCGGTCGTTTCAGAAGACGGCATTTTGCGCGTCATCTCAATGGAAACCGGGCAACTGCAACAGCGCATTCGCGTCGGCGAAGATGTTACAAGTATCAGCTTTGACAGCGCCGGGGATTCACTTCTGTTACGCGAGAGTACGGGCGTCATCAGCATTATTGATATCGCGAGCAGCGAAAAGGTCGCGACGTTAAACGTCGCCGCGGATCGTGCCGCAAACGCTGCGTTCTGGATGGGTGAGAAAGACCGGTTGATCGTGTCGGACGGACGCGTACTGGAGCTCCGTTATCAAAACGTTGACGACGCGATCGCGCGCAATCGCATGTCTGCGATTGAGCGCAAGGCGATCCTGCACCTGCGGCTCGACGATTTCGACCGCGCCACGGCACTCCTGGCCGGGCTGGATGCCGAGAAATACCCGTCGGTGGAGAAACTCCGCAGCGATATTTTTGCGGCGGCACTGCAGCGACCGGGTTACTCGATGCCGCCTGCCTGGCTCGCAATCGTGCGTGAGGCCACCGCGCGACCCATACGTCTGCGCTTCGGACACGTGGCCTACGAGGGCAACCAGTTCCAGCTCGCTGGCACGCTGCTGCGCGAACTGGTGTCGTCGCAGCTTGAACAATTCGGTTCCATCACCATTCGCCGATTGGCGGAGTGCGAATACTTGCTGGAGCGTTACGCAGAAGCAACGGCGCTGTTCAAGGAAGTGGTGACGAGGGGCCAGTTTGCGCCAAGCATCATCTCGACGGTGCAGCTCGAGCAGGCCGCTGCCGCGCTCCTCAGCGGCGATCCCGACAGTGCAAAAAAAATCGTGCTGAAGATTGGGTCCGCGGAGCCGGAAAACATGCGATCGCTGGGAACCCAATCCGCCGTCACTGTCGGCAGTTATCTTGTGGGATTGCAGACCGAGACGTTTCTGACCGCCGGAATCAAGCAGCTCATGAAGACCTTTGCCGAAGATTCGCTGTCCTATCATGACGATGCCCATTTCTTCCTCGGCGAACTGGCACGCGTGGGCGGCAACCGCGTCGAAGCCGCCAGCCGTTACCAGCGGTGCATCGATCTTTCCCGCGACGTCTGGCCTGCCAACTGGGCACGCTATAGGCTATTGCAGATGGCGCAGCAGTTTCAGAAGTCGTGACGTCAAAGGTTCTGCATGAAAATTCTGGTTTTGGGTTCCGGTGGCCGCGAGCATGCGATTTGTCACCGCGTCAGTCAGTCCCCGCATTGTGAGCGGCTCTTCGTACTCCCAGGCAACGCGGGAACGGAGCAACTCGCGACCAATCTGCCGGGAGACCCGGCGGATGTTGCAGCGGTCGTGGCCGCTGCGCGCGCACACGAGATCGAGCTGGTGATCGTCGGTCCCGAAGATCCGCTCGCCGCCGGTGTGGTGGACGCGCTGGAGAAAGCCGGGATCCGCGCATTCGGTCCGAATCAGGCGGGGGCGCGCCTTGAAGCGGACAAGTCCTTTGCAAAGCAGTTGATGCGCCAGCACGCAATTCCCACCGCCGAAGCGCGAATTTTCGATGATTATGCGCTGGCGCGCGAATACATTGCATCGCGTGATGAAGCGCTGGTGGTCAAGGCATCGGGGCTGGCACGCGGCAAAGGCGTCGTTGTGTGTGATGAGCCCTCCGATGCCATCCTCGCCGCTGAAAAAATGCTGGTGAAGAACGCGTTTGGGGAGGCGGGCAAAAAAATCGTCGTGGAAGAGCGCCTGGACGGACGTGAGGCCTCGCTCCATGCATTTGTGGACGGTCGAACGATCTACGTGTTTCCGCCCGCGCAGGATTACAAACGCGCGCTCGATGGTGATGCGGGACCGAACACCGGCGGCATGGGCAGCTATTGCCCGACGAACTCCATCGACGACAAAACCATGCGCCAGATCGAGGAACAGATCCTGGTGCCGACGCTCGACGCATTGGTACGCGAAGGCATCTATTACCGCGGCGTGTTGTACGTAGGGCTGATGCTGACGCTGGCGGGACCGCGCGTACTGGAATTCAATTGCCGGTTTGGCGATCCGGAGGCGCAAGTACTGTTGATGCGGCTGAAAAGCGACTTGGTCGAAGTGATCAATGCAATCTTAGACGGCAAACTCGATACAGTGGCGCTCGACTGGGATTCCCGCCATGCGGTTTGCGTCGTCACCACGTCCAAAGGTTATCCGGAGTCCTCGAGTGCGGACGACCTGATCACCGGCCTGGAATCGAACCCTCCACGCGAAGATCGAATCGTGTTTCATGCGGGGACAAAGCAGACGCGGCGCGGCGTTGTCACAAACGGCGGACGGGTGCTCGGGGTCACCACGCTGGGAAAAACGCGCGGCGAAGCGATGAAGTCGGCGTACGAGACGATCAAGCAGATCCGATATCCGGGCATGCTTTATCGCCGCGACATTGGCGCCTAGGCCTCATTTCGCGGTGTCGAATTGACAAGATGTCCCCCGCGCCGTCAAACTCGCTTCGCGAAAGTTTCATTTATCCACCGAATGCGAGGGTCGTGCATGCTCTTCCTTGGCGATGTCCACATTTACGTCAACGATTTCGAGGCGGCGCTGAACTTCTGGACCGCGGGCCTGGGATTGGAGATTGCCGAACGCGAGCAGGCAGAACATTCTGCGTACGCACTTCTCGATTTTCCCGACGGCGGTCCGTCTATTCGCCTATTCTGGCCCGCCGACGGCGAAGGGCCGAGCGGTGCGGGCGACGAGCCCTTGCGACAGAATGTCATGTTCGACATCGCCACCAGCAGTTTCGACGACACCTTGGTGAAATGCCTTGACTCCGGCGCAACGCAGATGGAGAAGATCGAGACGTACGAAGGCACGCGCGTTGTGACGCTCGCCGATCCGGACGGCAACATGTTCGAATTGTATGAAGTGCCGGAAGAGGACGATGCCTGATCTCGTGCTCGTGTCCACCCTCATTTGATCGCTGAGCTGCCGTCTCTATCCGGCGCGGACAAGGAACCCGATGAAACTTCACAATCAGATCTTTCTCGGCATGTTGCTCGGTGTCGCGCTCGGACTCGGCCTCTGGTGGGTCGCTGAAAGCGCCGCGAAAGGCGGGGGAACGGTGCCTGCGTGGCATCCGCATGTGATGTGGTGGCTCGACCTGCTCGGACCGACGATCTTCATGGGCGCGCTGAAAATGATCATCGCGCCGCTCATCCTCGCGAGTATTGTGGCCGGCGTCACGAGCCTCCCCGATATGCAGGAACTCGGTGCGATCGGCTGGAAAACACTCGTTTATTACATGACCACCACCACGATCGCCGTGGTCATTGGGCTGGTGGCGGTGCTTGTCATCCGGCCTGGGGAAAAGGCCGCACCCCAAAAAATTCGTGCGCTGTATGCGGAGCAGCAGGAAGTGGTCCGCGCTGCGTACACGGCGGACACCGGCGAAACACCGCTGGATGACAGCGGCAAGCCTCGCGGCGACTACATTGACCGGCTGGTGGAAGCGCGCGGACACAGCGCCGCCAGCGAAGAAGCCGAGAAATTCAAGAAGCTTGCAAAGGCGGGGGAGCGGACACCCGGCGACATTTTCAAAGAAGATATTGTCGAACCATTATTCATGAATCCCTTCGCATCGCTGACGACGTCGAACTCACTCGGCATCATCTTCTTTGCGCTTTTGCTCGGTATCGCGTGCACCGTTGTCGGCAGCGCCGCGCATCCCGTCGTCACGTTTTTTCACGGGTTGAATGCCGTCGTCATGCAGGTGACGCATTGGCTGATGGCGATATCGCCGGTTGCCATCGGCTGCATCATGGCGAAACTCGTCGCGCAGAACGGCCCGGATATTTTTGAAACGCTCGGCTGGTATTGCGGGACGGTGCTGACGGGTATCGCGGCCCACACGGTGGTATTGCTGACGATCTGCGCGGTCATTGGCGGTATCGGCCCCGCGCGTTTGTTTCGCGGGTTTCGCGAGGCGTACATGATCGCGTTCACCACGCGTTCCAGCGCCGCGACGTTGCCGGTCACCATCGAAAACGTGACGACCAATCTCAATGTGTCACCCAAGATCGCGAATTTTGCGTTGCCGCTGGGCGCCACAATGAACATGGACGGCACCGCACTATACGAAGGCATTGCGGTGATTTTCCTGATCCAGATTTTCGGTGGTCTGGACGACGTTTCTATCCAGATGACCGCGATGACAACGTTTCTGATTTTCATCACTGCAGTGCTCGCGTCGGTCGGCGCGGCGGCGGTGCCTGATGCGGGATTGATTACGATGGTACTGGTCGCGACGGCGGTGCATTTGCCCACGTACTTTATTCCGATCATTTTCGCAGTAGATGCTTTTCTGGATATGTTCCGCACATCGACCAATATTCTGGGCGACGCTGTCGGCTCAGTTGTCGTAAACCGATTGGAGTCCGGAAAGCTGAATCAGCGAAAACCCGCGCCGGCGTAGCGGCTGGCAGTCACAAGCGGGATGGCGAAGCGTTCGCCGAGCCGTCACGCGCCCACGGGCGTGCGAGGCTCACGCCGAGTTGCTGCGCTGCCGGAGGCGACAATGCCAGACTTGCGCCGCGTCAACGACGGTTGGTTTGAATGATCGGCGAAAGCAAGCACGCCAACCGGTGTGACGGAATGACCCTCGACAAATGGATAAGCAACGATGCTCCCACATTTCATCCGACGATCCGTTGTACTTGCGCTCATCCTTCCCGCATTCGCCGAACCGCCGCGCGCGGCAGAAGTCAATATTGAAAAACTGATCTTCGACATGACACTCGCGGAGAAGCTGGGCCAGCTCACGCAGCAGGGCGGCGGACTCTGGCAGGACGCGAATCCCGGCGAGCGCGCACAAAAACTCGAAGAGATCAAAGATAAGATTCGCGTGCATCACATGGGCACATTCCTCGGCGCAAACGGGGCGGCCCATACGAACGCCTTGCAGCGCGTCGCGCTCGAAGAAACACGGCTGAAGATCCCGCTGATGTTCGCCAACGACGTCATTCACGGTTATCGCACGATCTTTCCGATTCCGCTCGCTTCCGCCTGTTCCTGGCGACCCGACCTCATCGAGCGCGAGTGCCGCATCGCCGCAACCGAAGCCCGCGCCGCCGGGACGCACTGGACCTACGCGCCGATGATCGACGTCTGTCGCGATCCGCGCTGGGGCCGCATTGCGGAAACTGCAGGTGAGGATCCTTATCTCGGCAGCGTCATCGCTGCCGCGCGGGTGCAAGGTTTTCAGGGAGACAACCTCGCCGCAAACGATGCCGTCCTCGCGTGCGGAAAGCACTACGTCGCCTACGGTGGCGCTGAAGGCGGCCGCGATTACAACACGGTCGATATTTCGCCGCAAACGCTGCACGAAATTCACCTGCCGACGTTCGAAGCCGCCGTTGTCGATGCCGGCGTGGCTTCGATCATGACCGCCTTCAACGAAATCAACGGCGTACCCGCATCGGGCAACCTCTACACCCTGCGCGACGTCTTGCGCAACGATTGGGGCTTTCACGGCATCGTCGTGACCGATTTCAACTCGATTGCCGAAATGATCACGCACGGCTACGCCGCCGACGCGGCCGATGCCGCGCAACTCGCGATCACCGCCGGCGTGGACATTGAGATGATGTCGACAACGTACCGCGACACGCTGCCCGATCTGATCGAGCGGGGGATAGTGCCGATGAGTCTGATCGATCAATCCGTTCGGCGGGTGTTGCAGGCGAAAAAAGACCTCGGGCTGTTTGAGAATCCATATACTGACGAAGCCAGCGAGAGTGTTGCACAATTCACGGCGGAAAATCGCGAAGCAGCACGTGAGCTCGCGCGGCATTCGATTGTGCTGCTGAAAAACGAAGCGAATCTCCTGCCGCTGAAAAAAGATCTGAAGGAAGTCGCCATCATCGGTCCGCTGATGGGAGAACAGCGCGACGCGCTGGGAACGTGGGCGGGCGTCGGGCGCGCGGAAGAGGCAGTCGCCGTTGCAACCGGGATTCGCCGGGCCCTTACCGCGCCGAACTTCGTCATCAAAGGCGGCAAAGGGTGCGAAGTGGATCAGCCGATCGCTGGTGGTATCGCCCGCGCCGTGGAAGACGCGAAAAGCGCCGACCTGACGATTCTGGTGCTCGGCGAAACAGAGAAAATGAGCGGCGAAGCGCTGTGCCGTGCAGATATCGGCCTGCCGCAGGCGCAACTCGACCTTGCCAAAGCGCTCCACGAAACCGGCAAGCCAATCGTGGTCGTGCTGATGAGCGGTCGCCCGCTGGCGATTCCGTGGCTCGCGGAAAACATGTCGACGATCCTCTGCACCTGGCATCTCGGCAGTGAGCACGGCAATGCTGTCGCGGACGTACTGTTCGGCGATTTCAATCCCGGCGGCAAGCTGACCGCAACATGGCCGCGCGTCACCGGGCAAATCCCGCTTCACTACAACCACAAGATGACCGGCCGGCCGCCGAAGAAGGATAGCCGTTTCAACTCGAAATACATCGACGTTGACTGGACACCGCAATACCCGTTTGGCTACGGGCTGAGTTACACGACATTCGAGTACGCCAATCTCGACGTAGCCCCGACCGAAGTGGGACCGTTCGGAACGGTTCGCATTTCTGTGCAACTGACAAACACCGACAATCGCGACGGCGACGAAGTGGTGCAGGTGTACTATCGCGATCCCGTCGCGCGGATGACGCGACCGGTCCGCCAGCTCTGCGCGTTCGAGCGTGTCTCGCTCAAAGCCGGGGAATCGCGCGAGGTCGCGTTCGATGTTCCGGTACAGCGGTTCGCATATTTCGACGCCGACATGCAGCAACGCCTCGACGACGGCGAGATTCAGTTCTTCGTCGGCACCAATTCGACCGCGACAATGACGAAGTCGATTACCATTACAAGCAAGCCCCAAGCGCCAGCGCGCGGTTCAAACGCCGAAAATGGCCAGATCCCGTAGCGTGTGTTGCCGTCGCGCCAGTTCACGCCGAAGATCGCGAAGACGGCATTCGCGATGGTAACGCACCATTCGGTCAAACAGCACGCGGGTTGGTGCGTTAGCGTCGCGGCGAAACCTGAAAAAACTCGAACGTCACACAACGCGACGCGAACGCACCCTACAACGACCATCACCATGAACATCAACGAATACAACAGCCGTGCGTGGGACGCCGAAGTCGAACGCGGCAATCCCTGGACGATTCCCGTCAGCCGCGAAGCGATTGCCGCGGCGCGCAACGACGATTTCGCAATCGTCCTCACGCCGCAAAAGCCCGTACCGAAGAATTGGTTTGGTGACTTGCAAGGTGCCCGCGTGCTCTGCCTCGCAAGCGGCGGCGGACAACAGGGACCGATTCTCGCGGCCGCGGGAGCGGTGGTCACCGTGTTCGACAACTCTGCGAAGCAGCTTGAGCAGGACAGACTCGTTGCCAACCGGGAATCCCTTGAGATCGCGCTGGAACAGGGCGACATGGCCGATCTGTCGCGCTTCGCCGACGCATCGTTCGATCTGATCTTTCACCCGTGCTCGAATTGCTTCGTGCCGGACATTGCGCCGGTGTGGCGGGAATGCGCCCGCGTTCTCCGTGTCGGCGGCGCGCTGCTGACGGGATTTACCAATCCTGCGATGTATATTTTTGACGAACAGAAAGCTGAAAAGGAAAAGGTGCTGGAGGTGCGGCATGCGTTGCCATACAACGAACTCACCGATCTGACCGACGCCGAGCGGCAATATTATGTTGATCGCAATGAGCCGCTGATTTTCGGCCACACGCTGGAACAGCAGATCGCCGGGCAACTCGCCGCCGGCTTCGTGCTCACGGATCTCTTTGAAGATCGCAACCCAACGCACATCCTGTCAAAGCACATGCCCACCTTCGTCGCAACCCGCGCGGAAAAGCGCGCACGTCGGCAGTAGGATGCGTCCGCGACGCATCATTGCGATTTTCAATAAGGTGTACCATGGCGTTGCGTTAGGGCGTATCAAATTCAAATAGGGGATCGCGGCGGCGACGCACTTATCAGGCAGGTGCGTTCACGTCGAACCCCGCGTCGTTCATACGACGAAGATAAACAGACGCGACGCGACCACAACCCCGCACAATCTGCATCCCTTCACGCCACCAGCCGCGTCATCAGCATCGACGCCAGCGTTAGCACCAGAAGAAACCCGCACATATCTGTAATCGTCGTCAGGATCGGTCCCGAAGCCAGCGCGGGATCGGTCTTGAATGCCTTCAAAATCAACGGCACCGCACCGCCGATGCAGACCGCGATCAGCGTATTTGCCGCCAGCGCCGCACCGACAACCAGTCCAAGATAAACGTTGTTTTTCCACAAAAACGCGACAAGCCCGATCAGGACGCCGAGCGCGACGCCGTTGAGGATCCCGACGGCACACTCCTTGCGAAAGACGCGAAACCAGTCGCGCGGTCGCGTCACGCCGAGCGTCAACTCGCGCATGCTGACGGCGACGGCCTGATTGCCGGAACAGCCGCTCATGTCCGAGATAATCGGCAGAAAGACGGCAAGCGCGATCGCCGCCGCCAGTGTGTCCTGATGAAACGCGATGACGCTCGCTGCAGCGATGTTCAGGACGATGTTGACACTCAGCCACGCGAGTCGACGACCCGAACGCAGCAACAGCGGCATGCTCCGCAATTCTTCGCCGCCGACGATACCCTGCGACTGACGATATAAATTGTCGGCTTCATCCGCGGCGGCGTACTGCACGCTGCTGCGCTCGATGACGCCGACGAGCACATCGTCCGTCGTGACAACCGGCAGGCCCATGAAGTTGTTCGTCGCGAAAGCGCGCTCCAACTCGCGGAGGTCCGCCGAATCCCGCACCCGCACCGGTTCGGGAATCATCATCTCGCGGATGGGTCGCGTCCGTTTGGACAGCAGCAGATCGCGAATCGGCAACACGCCGCGCAAGCGCCCCGCACCATCGACCACGTAGCTGTATTGGATGTTGATCTCGGCGTAGTGCTCGGCATTCGCCTCCATATCCGCAAGCACGTCGCGAATCGTCGCGTCCTCACGGAACGCGAGAAACTCCGTCGCCATCAATCCGCCGGCGGTGTCCTCATCGTACGCCGTCAGCTTGCGAACGTCCGCCGCGACGTCGTCCTCAAGCGCGCCGAGAATCAGGTCGGCGTCTTCTTGATCCAGCGCGCCGATGAGATCGGCACGCTCGTCGCTTGGCAATTCCTCAAGGATGCCGGCCGCAACGTCGGCGTCTACGTCTGCGAGCGCTTCGATCGCCTGCGGCAGCGGGAGCAAAGCCAACAGGCGCGCCGCGACGTCCGCATCCAGAATTTCCACCAGGGAAGCGCGTGCATCGTCTTCGAGCGACGAAACCACATGGATCGCTTCATTCGCATCGACCGCCGCCGCCCACTGTTTGCACGCGACAGCGTCGCGCGTCTCGATGGCGTCGACGAGATCTCCGCGCGGAAATGCCGCTTCCGCGGCAGGGAGATGGTGGACGACACGCTCGCTCGAATTCAAATCAGTCACGCGGGTTTCATTGCTCCGTTCGGGTAGGGATTTGCAGGTATTGTCGCGACTTTGCAGGGGATGACAATGTCAGCGAACGAGCGCGCAAAACCGGCGTTGGCGCAAGCGTTTCGTACAGGGATGCGGATCGTGCTCAGCAGCTTGAAAAGAGTGCTGTGGACGCACAGTGGGAGTATGAAAAGTCGCGTGCTGCGCTCGCAACGCCAAAGTGCAGTCTCATGCGCCCTCGCGCGCCGGCAATCTGCAAATGGGCTTATTCGTCACTGCCGTCGTCGGGCACATCGCCTTCATCGAGCAGGCTCACCCGCTCGATTCGGAGCGCATGCCGGGTTGTCGAATCGCATTCGACGATGACGCCGTTCAACCGCGTGTCGCCGCTCGCGACGCTGTAGGCATGCGGCATCCCGGTGATGAGCGACTTCACCACGGCACTGGTGTCGCGGCCAAGGACTGACTGGTGCGGGCCGGTCATCCCCAGATCGGTAATGTACGCGGATCCTTGCGGCAGCAACCGTTCGTCAGCAGTCTGCACGTGTGTATGCGTGCCCACGATCGCGGTAACGCGGCCATCGAGGTACCACCCCATCGCGACTTTTTCGCTCGTCGCTTCGGCGTGGACATCGACGATGATCGCCGCGACGTCTTCGGGCAGTTTTTTCAGAATCTCATCGACGGCGTGAAACGGGCAGTCGGCTCGCAAATTCAGGAAAATCCGCCCGATGAGCGAAATCACCGCGACCTTGCGACCGCTGCCGTCCGCGACAATCGTGTGCGTATGTCCGACCGCTTCGGCGGGGAAATTTGCGGGCCGCACGATGCGATCGGAATTTGACAATGTCTCGTACAACTCGCGCTTGCGATAGATGTGGTCGCCCATGGTGCACACATCGACGCCATAGTGGAGCAGCTTGCGAAACGCGGCTGGCGTGAGACCGCTGCCCGCGGTGGCGTTCTCGGCGTTGACGACGACAAAGTCGAGCTCGCGCTCGCGTCGCAGCTTGGGGATAAGCTGCGAGCAGGCATGCATCCCTGGTCGTCCGACCACGTCGCCGACGATCAAGATGCGCATCGGATTGTCTTTCGCGCGAACATTCGAGACCTTTCACAGCAGACACGACGCGGCCATTGCCCGTCAATGCTCAGGATAGTCTATCGGACATTGGGGGACGCGGTCCAAAGTTCAACCAAACCGACATCGACTGAGGAAGATCGTGGAGCATGACAATCTGCTTGTGACAGGCACTAAAGCTTGCGGTCTTACGGCTCGGCGGGAGCCTCGCCCTCCCCGCCAATGTTACTTGTTCATTGATCGGTTTCCGACCGCAATGGCACAAACCGGCAAGGCGTAAGCTGCTCAGCTTGAAATCCACTCTCCGTACGACGCACGCGGACCAGATGCTGCTGTTCCGGCGCTCCGAGCGGGATGACCATTCGTCCGCCCAACGCGAGAGAGTTCTGCAAGGTCTCCGGAATCATTGGGCCGCCGGCGGTGACGATGATCGCGTTGAAGTCGGACACGCCGGGCCAGCCTTGTGTGCCATCGCCGACGCGAAAGTGTACATTCCGGGCGCCGAGCCGTGTCAGCCGCTGTTTGGCGGCTTTCGACAGATCCTCATGCCACTCCACGGTGTAGATCTCCCGCGCCAGCCGCGCGAGCACCGCCGTTTGATATCCGCAGCCGGTGCCGACCTCCAGAACGCGATCGGTGGGCTCGAGTTCGAGCAGTTCCGTCATCCGCCCGACGATATACGGCTGAGAGATGGTCTGGCCACAGTCGATTCGCTGGGCAC
>JBFWWY010000034.1:0-12091 GCA_050245935.1 Phycisphaerae bacterium
TTCGCGACCGTCGACGCGTCCATCAGGTCAAGCGAGAACGACTGAATCGCGAGATTGTCCGTCGCCTCATCGACGTCGACCTGCTCTACCAGCCTGCGGATTGCCTCCATGTCGCTCTTCGGTGCTTTGACCACCAGTGTCTGATTCGCGACCGTCACCCGCATGTTCTGCGTCTGGCGATTGCGGCTGCCGGTGCCTTGGCCGTAGACCTGATTGATGACGTTCGCGACTTCGTTCGGGTCGGCGAAGCGAATCGGGATCAGCTCCGTCGGCAGCTCCGTCGCCGTGTTTTCATCATCGATCACCGCAATGAGTTCGCGAATCTCGGCCATCTTGTCGCTCGGCGCGACGGCCACCACGCTCGTATCGCCGAGCGCGAGGAACTTCACTTCCGTGCCGACGGCGTTGCGCCGGCCGACGCCGGTCTGCTGATAGCGCTGGTTCAGCACGTTCACGACTTCCCACGGATTCGCGACGTTCTTGAGCGGGAAGACTTCCGTCACCATGTTGCTGGTGATCGCGCTTTCGTCGAGCTCGCGCAGCCAGTCGGCGATCAGTTGATAGTCTTCGTCGGAACCGCGAATGATGATCGAGTTCGTCACCGCATCGACACTGACCTGCAGGCGCTTTTCCTTCTGTATCTTGTCGCGGAACACCTGCTGCAGAATGTTGTTCGCATCCGGCGCGTTGGCGTTTTCGAGTTTGACAGTGCGCAGCTTCGCGCCGGAATCCGCCGGAATATCAATTTCTTCGATAAAGGGCTTCACGGATTCGTGAATCACGGCAGGAGCGTTCACAACGACGCGGTTCGCGCGATCGTCAACCGTAACCGTGACCCGCTCCGCCATACTGGCAGACTGTCGACGAAGTCGTGGCAACAAAGACTCATTGATCTTTTGCGCCACGTACGTCGCGTCGGCATTTTGTATCACGTAGAACTGCTGCACGAGATTGATCTCGTCCGCCTTGCCTGCGAACTTCGCGATCAGACTGTCGACTTCGTCTTTCCAGTCCTTTGGAACCGTGTAAATGATTGTTTCTGTCAACGCATCAGACGTAAACCGCGCCCGCAGCCGATCGGGTCGTGTACGATTCCCAAACGCCGTATCAAGATTCCGGGCGAGATTCTGCACGTCCAATCCCGGAAGGTCCTTCGTTTCCGTCACCATGAAGTCCGGCGGTGTCGGATTCGCGACTTCAATGTCGTAGTCTTCCAGCATCTGCATCGCTTCTTTGACCGCGACGCTCGGCGCGTAGATCACGATGCGGCCCGTCCGCATGTCCGGCGTTACCTGCACCTGCCGCGCGGCATTCGAGCCGAGCAGCGTCGTCACCGATGCCTGCAACTGCGGCTGCAGCCACTGGGCCGCCTCGTCTGCCGGCGCGAGTACCAGCTTGCGGAAGACGCGCTGCATCACGAGATCGCTCGTCAGTTCCTTGTACTCGCTGATCCGCGCTTCAACTTCCGGCATGATCGACTTGCTCGCGGAAATCAGAATCGTTTCGGTCGTCGTGTCCGGAACAAACTCAGCGGTGATGCCGCTGTTGCGAACCTGATCCTGAAACGCCTGCGCGAGGGTTCGCGCGATCGCCGAAACCTGCGCACCCGGCATCTTCACCAGCGTTGTCACAATCTCGCGCCCTTCCGGCGAATCGAGCTGAGTGATGAAATCGGCAATCTGCGACTGCTTTTCCGGAGGTGCTTCGACGATCACCTGACGATCCATCTCGATCGCCGTCACCTGACTGTTGCTCGCCGCACTTCGACCGCGACTCATCCGGCTTCCCGAACCGCCGCCGAAGAGACCGTTGATCGCGCTGACCACGTCGCGCGGCTTCGCGAAATTCAAAGTATAGAACCGTCGCTCCGGCACGAGCGCCGCCACCCGCATATCCTGCGCGAGCGCAAAATCCTTGATCTCCTCCATCACTGCCGGATCGGCCTTCACAATGATGGAGTTGGTGGACGGTTCGGCTTCAATGATTGTTTCCGCCCCGCTCGATACCGGGCCGCGACCGCGACGACGACTCGATGACGAAGTACTCGAATCGCCGAACAGCCGCTGCAATTGCTCGGCAACGTCGCTCGCGTCGGCGTGTTGCAACGCCAGGACTTCGATCGCGACAATATCCTCAACATCCAACCGTACGATCAGTGCCTGAATCTCTTCCTGCGCCGGCTGAATCGCCTGGACGAGAATTGATTTGCCTTCCGGCGCAACCAGCACCGGGCTGCTGCCGATCACCGGATGCTGATAATTGCGATAAAACGTCTCAAGCGTCTGCGCAATCTGCGTCGCGTCGCCGTTCTTCAGTTCATACGATGCGAACACCGGCGTATCGCTGATCGCTTTGCCGTCCCATTCCTGAATCGTCTGCTCGACCTGCGTCCAATCCTCTTCATCGCACACGACAATCAGCATCTTCGCTTCGTCGAGCGCAATGACCTGCGCTTCTTCGACGTTCACAACCGCGCCGCCGCGCGAACCGCCGCGACGAAACCGCCCGCGATTGCCGCGATTGCTGCTCGACGTCGCACTCTGTTCCGCGAGCAACGCCTGCACCGTCGGCGCGACTTCGCTCGGCTTGAGATTCTCCAGATAGATGACGTGCCGAATCTGCTCCGTGCCCGCGACGTCCAGCTCTTGGATGATCTCTTCGATCTTGATCATGTCCTCGCGCTCGGCAACGACGTGCAGCGCATTGCTGCCCGCATCAAGAACGACGCGCGATTGCGTGTTCCGCCGTGCACCCCGCGTGCTGAACGACCCCAGCCCCTGCACGATCTGTTCGATCGTCGGATAAATCTTGGCGGCGTCCGTGTTCTGAATCACAAACGTCTGGAAATTGCTCGGCACCGGCACGTCGATTATCTGCAGCAATTCATCAACGCGCTTCTGCCCCTCATCGTTTGCATAGATCAACAGTGAATTGGTGCGGTCGTCAGCGGCGATGCGCACTGTCTTCTTCGCGCGCTCGTAGAGACCTTCCGAAATGATTGACTCCGGCGATGCTTCCTGTTGCTGGTTCGGCTGATTGCGGTTTCGCGCCCGTGCGCGTGCCTGCTGAATCCGCTGTCGTGCGGTGAGTTGCTGCTGACGCTGCCAACCCGGCTGCCCGCTGTCGCCTTGCTCCTGCCGGAAAATTTCCATCATGAGATTGGCGACTTCCGTCGCGTCCGCGTATTCGATTTTGACCACCCGCGTACGGAATTCGCCCAGCGGCGGCTTGATGTCGACTTTTTCGACGAGTTCTTTCACACGATCAATCTCTACCTGCGTCGCGTAGATAATTAAGCTGTTCGTACGCTCATCAGCCGTAACGCGCACGGGTAGTTCCGCATCGCTCTCTTCGAGTTGCTGCGGCTGGCCGCGACGGTTGCGGAGTACGCGCGGGTTGATTTGCGTACTCGTATCCGGAAGTTCCAAAATATCGCGCACGATCTGCTCGATCGATTCGGCGTTCGTCTCGATCTTAATCACTTCATATTTACGCGGATCGTGTGGCTCGAGCTGGATGCGCCCGATCAGGTCGAAAAACTTGTCAATGTCCTGCACCGTGCCGACCAGCTTGATCTTGTTCGTGTCGCCGAGCACCGAGCAGCGCGCGTAATCCGGCAACATCCCGCCGAAGGTGTCCACCAGCAACTGCGCAGATTGATCCGGCACGAGGTAGTGCACCGTCACGTAATCCATTCGCCGCAGTTTGCCGGCTTCCTTGTCCGCTTCGTACGCGGCGCGCGTCGCGTAGATGCGATCGAGCGGAACGTTAAACGGCATCTCCGCAAGCGGGATCACCTTGATGTGATTTTCTGTCTCAACAAAACGATACCCTTCGATCTGCATGAGGTAATTCAATTCATCGATCGCCTCATCAAGCGTGAACTTTTTCGGATTCACATACGTGAGGTCGCTGCCGAAGATCAGGTCTTCCAGACCGATCACCGGCTTGTCGAGCCGCTCCGCGAAATGCTTGATCACGTCTTCCCACGGCGTCTCGATGAAGTTGAACCACTCGGTCTTGCCGTCGCGGTCGATCACCGCCTGCGCGGTTGGCACCTCGATCGCTTCCGGCGCGGTGTTCTCTTCCGTGTTCGCTGCGACCGGCTGTTGCTCCTGCGCGGCTTCGCGATCGCGGCGCAGATTCTGATTCTTGTAATACGCCGGCGGACCCACCAGTTCATTCCGCGCGGCAGCGGCGCGCCGCGCATCTTCAATCGCGCGCTGCGCCGCGGTCTTCTGTTCGTCACCCTGTTCCGCGCCGTCGTCACTCGGCTGCGTCGCAGCTTGAGCCGCGGCTTCCTCATCGCCGATTTCATTCGCGGGGGTTGACTCCGGGTTCGCCGCAGGGTCCGGCGGTGTGTCAGCGGGAGGGGTCTGTTGCGGTTCTAGTGTCACGGCTTCGCCGGTGTCGTTGCCATCGATTCTCACCGCCGCTGTCGCCGTGTCGGATGGCTGCGCCGGACGCTCGCCGCGCAGCTCGGCGCGGATGCGCTGCAACTCTTGCGAACGCGCATCGGCTTCTCCAGGTAGCGTCAGCGGCTGCGATACCAACACATGTTGATTTGTTTGCGCGCGATCTGCAGCTTCCTCACGCGCCCGCTGTGCACGTCGCGCCGCTTCAAAGCGCTCTTCAATATTCTTTTGCAGTTGTTCCGATTCCTGCGACGCCGGCGGCTTCCGATAGTCATCGGTCACGCTGGATGCAATCACCGTCCGATTTGCCGCAAGCAAATCCATCGGCAACACCATCATCATGCACATGGTTGCCAATACCCACTGTGACCAAATGTTTCGTGAATCAGGTCGTAGCATTCGAAACACCTTTTTGCGTTAACGCCAACAATCGCGACGACCGCGCCGGAGACTGGTGCCGCGCCGGCACCGATCGTACACGACCGGTTGAATACCGCCGCCGGTGGACACCACGATCTGGTGTCCCGACGCCGACGGTGCAAAGTTCATGGGAACACCGCACCTCCCTGGTCGCGGCGACCCTCGCTCTGCGGTGTGTTATACCGCGAAATCGGACCAAAGTGGCAAGTCCGATCGGGTTCGGCACCCCCTGGGTCGTGGTTCCGGAATACGAGCGGATGGCGGATAGCCGATTATCCCCGCGAAATCTTGTGCAACACGCACCGCGCAGCGTCCGCAGTGCCCCGTCCGACGTGCAAAAAAATTCGCGGCAGCACCCACGTCGCGTGATCAAAAACGACGAACTTCGACAACTGAGGGACGCAGAACGGATAAAAGTGCAATCCGGCGGACCGAGGGTCGCAGGACGATCGTTCGCGCCATCCGGATCCTCGCGCCGCGTTTACGCGTCGCGAAAAAATCCCTCGTCACGACACATCCGTAACGCGTTCACGGCGATCTCAATTGAACAGGATGTTGTCCCAGAAAGCGCGGGACATGGATGGAGGAAAGCGACCCGACCCGGCGGGAATCTGTGGAATCTGCGGCGCGAGTTCCGGATAGCGCAGACACTCCGTGAGATATACAGAAGTCTCTGCAATCATTCGACGACGCATTTCTTCATACGTCTCTTCTCGTTTCCGAAACAGGCGCGATTTCATGTAGTCTTTTTTTCTGTACGTGAGTGCTCGGCCGGATGCCCCAAATGAGGTGCCATCCACAGTATTGTTGTCAGGCCGACAAATACCAATTGAATCGGCAAGGGTCGGACAACACCCCATGCGGCAAACGTATTCAGCGCGCGATAGGGAGAAGGGATCGCCAGCGCCGGCAACATTCCCGCCACAACAACACCGATGATACCCACCACGAACGGCAAACTCCAAAAAGATCCGATTTCGGCGTCAGCGAAAATCGCGCGACCCGCATGCAACGCCAGCCAGAACGACACGACGACCGCGAAGAACGTCTGCTTGTACATCGTCTTGCCGATCGGGTCACCCATGGCAATGTGCAAAACGACCACGACGACTGCCAGCGCGACGCCATACGCGCCATAAGACGTCCGCGCCGGCAGCGCGCCGAGTCGCGCGAACGATTTTTCATGCGCGATCAGCGCGCCCGCGCTCTTCTGCTTTTTGACGAACCCATCCACCACGCGCACGCTCACCAGGATCGCAACGAGGATCACGACGTAGTCAGACAGCAGCGGCCAGTACGGCGCACCGGTCGGCGCGCCGGGTCGCGGCGCGCGCGCGTGCAACCAGTCATCAATCGTCGCCTCGCGAAACGACCAGATCGCAATCCCGAGAAATACCGCGCGCAGCGCGTCCATCGGCTTTGTCGTGCCGATCGCCAGCGCGCTGAATGCCGCCGCCGCGGCGACGGCAACGATGAACGCCACGCTGCCGATCACACCATACGGCCCCGCCGCGACGGTCAATGCCGTCGACGACGACAGTGGAAATGCGAACGGCCCCACCACAAAATAAAATAGCGCCCACACCATCAGCGTGGTGCCCCAAAAGCGTGCGCGGTGGCCGAGCGTCGGCTCCATGACCTCTTCTGTCTGAATCACTGTTGTCTGCATTTTGGTCAGCGTATTCCATGCATTCCGCAGCGGTCAACCGCGCAAGCAACGTCGGCACTGCGAGCGCTTCACGCAACCGCTGATTGGTTTGACACCCTATCGACCTCAGGTAGAATCCGCGCGGTCTTGGTTTTTGCTCGATATGTATCGTAAAATCGGGACGCAGTTTACAGCAAATGGCCTGGAGGTGGCTATGCGTTTTTCCGCCTGCGTATCGCGCGGCATCGTCGCGCTCGCCGCGGCACTCCCGCTCGCACTCACCGCGAATGCCCAAGACACCTTTTCAGGAGTATCAGAACAGTATCAGGATTCCTGGCGAACAGCGCTGCAGGCGATACTGGATCGCAATCAGGACGCTGCCGAAGAATCGTTCCAGGCGCTTCTGGAGGACGACGTCACACCGTTCCGACTCGCGCTTCTCGCGGAGGATTCGGTTCGCCGCGGTCGCTTGGGCGGTGGCCTCTTGTTGTTCGAACAGGATGCCAGCAACGACGCCCTTGGCGCGAACGGCAAAAAAATTGCCGAGATGCTCGCGGAGGGTCGTGAGCAGATGAACCAGGCCGATGACGGCTTTTATTTTGCGTCGCTGGGTCGCTTCGATGTCGCAAATGCGAACTTCAAAGCATTGCTGGAAAGCAACCCTGATCCTGTCGCATTTCTCGAATTCGTAGAACAGAAGCCGCGTCGCCGCGCGATCCTCGCGAACGTCGTAAGCAATCCGGTCATCGCCGACTCGGCACGCGGCATTGTCGATCTTATTGAATCAGGCGAAGCCGGTCTGCACGCCGATCCGCGACGCATTCGCACCAACATCGAACGTCTCGCCGGCCCGCCGCGCGGCTACGAGAATGCCCTGTTCAATCTTCGCGAATCCGGCGACGCCGCCGTCCCCTTCATTATTGAATATCTCAACAAGGCGGATCGCACCGATCTCCTGCAGCCGCTCCTGCGCGTCTTGCCGGACCTTGATCGCACCGCAGTGACGCCGCTCGCGATCTCGCTGAAGATGCCGGATACGCCGACGAAAAAAGTTATCGTCGAAACACTCGGCGGCCTCGGCTATCGGCAAGCACTTCCTTATCTGTTGAAGTTGCGCGATGCGGAAGGTACGGCCCAGAATATTCGGCAAGCCGCCGAGCAATCGATTGCCCAGCTTCGCGGCAAAGCTGGCGCATCTGCTGGCAGCAACTCGGCAGCCGCCGAGTTTTACGCCCTTGCCCAGGAGTATTACGCGAATTCAGATTCTGTAGCGCCCGACTCGCGCGGCGACTTGGCCAACGTGTGGTATTGGAACGACGGCTATCTCCAGAATATTGAAGTCCCCACACCGATCTACGATGAAGTGATGGCGATGCGCTGCTGCGAAGAAGCGCTGCTTCTCGACCCGGATCACAAGCCTTCCATTTCGCTTTGGCTCGCGGCGAACTTCCGTCGTGCCGCACAGCTTCCTGCGGACACCGTGGATGACACGCGTCCGGAGAACGATCCGACGCCGATCTATTACGCACAATCCGCCGGTGCCGAGCATTGCCTGAGCGCGCTGCAACTTGCGCTGCAGAACAACGAGCCGGAAGTCGCCTTGGGTTGCATCGAGGCGTTGCGGAACACCGCCGGCCCGGCAATTCTCGTCGCGGAAGGCCCTGGTGCGACGCCGCTCGCAGAAGCGCTGACCGCGTCCAATCAGCTCGTTCGCATTCAGGCAGCGCTTACGCTGGCCCGCGCGACGCCGCGAAAGTCTTTCCCCAACCAACAGAATCTCATCCCCGTGCTCGCGGAAGCAATTACGCTCTCCGGCGGCCAGAAGAATGCCCTCGTGGTGGACGCCGAAGACGAGTCCGCGAACGAAGCAGCCGCTGCGTTGCGCGATGCCGGCTACACCGTCATCTCCGATGCCAATCTCAATGCCGGACTCGAAAAGGCCCGGAAGGATTTTCCGACGCTCGATCTGATGATCCTCGCCGCCGACCTTCAGAACCCTCCGCTCCGCGACGGGATTCAATTGATTCGACGCGACTATCGCTTTGCCGGCGTGCCGGTGCTTGTGATGTCGAAGCCGGGTACCCGCGCCCTGATTCGCGAAGTGTCCCGCCTCGGCGGAAACGTCGGCATTGTTCCCGAAGGTGCCGCTGCCGAGGACGTCTCGCGCCAGATCGAGAACATCATGGAGCGTGGCAAGAACACGACCATCGATGCCGAAAAGGCCTCAGCACTCGCATTGGAAGCGGTTCGCGCCATCCGTGATCTGGGCACATCCGATGCCAACGTCGTGCAGCTCAACAGTGCTGAACTCGCACTGCTCGCGGCGCTGAAGTCGGAAAACGCCGAACTTCAGACCGCCGGTGCGGAAGCCTTGGCACTCGTGCCGACCGAGTCGGCGCAGGAAGGAATCATCGCGGTTGCGTTCGACGCCGAGAAAAGTGAGGAATTGCGTGTCGCGATGTTTGACGCACTGGCCCTTGCCGGCCGTCGCGTCGGCAACAAGTTGACTGGCGCTTCTGTCGAAAAGTTGGTTGCCGCCGCGGCCAGCGAGTCAAACCTGACGCTTCGCGAAGCTGCTTCCCGCGCCTTGGGTGCGTTGAACGTCAGCGGCAACCCGGCCAGCGAAATCATCCGAAATCAGCATCGGGGTTAGCGAAACATGATTGGATTTTTTCTTACCGTCGCGTTCCTCGCCCCCCAGGTCGAGAATGATGCAGGAAGCGGCCCGCAGCCCGCTTCGGTGCAGGTTTCGTGGCAGCTCGATTTCGAGTTTATTTCGGAACCGCTACGCATCGACGTCGGCGGTCAGTCGTACTGGTATATTCTGTACCGCGTTACCAATCCGGAACCGCGCACCCACCAGTTCTTCCCCATCTTCAGCATCGTGACGGACGACTATAAAGTCGTGGAAACGGACAAGGGTATCGGCGATACCGTCTTCAACGCGATCAAAAGTCGGCATCAACAGGTATTCCCGGGGCTGGTCAGCCCCCTGCAGGTCATCGGTCCCATTCGAACCGGTGCCGACTATGCCCGCGAATCCGAAGCGATCTGGCGCGACGTCGATCTGGCTGCCACGGGGTTCAACGTGTACGTCGCGGGACTCAGCGGCGAATCCCAGCTTGTCCCCAACCCCAATTTCGATCCGGACGAACCCAAGTCCAAAACGATCACCCTCCCCAATGGCCGCACCCGCGAAGTCGCCACAAATCCCAAGACGTTCACGATTCGCAAAACGCTTGAGATTCGCTACAATATCCCCGGATCGCTCCGCGGGCGTGGGGCGACGGAGCCGATTCGAACGAAAACGCGTTGGGTTCTTCGCTAACGGCGTCCGATAAAACCGATACAACGAATTCCAGGCGCGAGTTGCGCCCGCAGTGCATTCGAAAGAGGTTGTCATGGCACATAAAAAGGGACAGGGGTCAACCCGGAACGGTCGCGATAGCAATCCCCAATATCGCGGAATCAAACTGTTCGGCGGACAAGCGGCAAAAGTTGGCGCGATCATCGTGCGTCAATGCGGCACGCCGTTCAAAGCCGGGCACAACGTGGGTCGCGGCAAGGACGATACGTTGTTTGCACTGTCCGATGGCACGGTCGAATTCAAAGGTCGTCTCGTGTCCGTCGTACAGAATGCCGAGAGCAATTAGTTCGCGGAAAAGCTGGCAATGTAGCGCGGCGTAGCTTGCAGGCACCGCCGCGAACAACCCGACTTGAGAAGCACAGCTCCGCGAGCGGATGGGTAGGCAACACGATGACGCAATTCCACTTTACGCTCACCGTATTCGGCCTTGCAACGACACTCTGGTGGGTCGCAGCACACCTGCAACATCCGCACCCGATTTCGTCGCTTACGCTGCTCCTCGGCGGTGGCCTCGGATACCTCGCAACCAACAGGTGGCGGTTCGCGAGCGCCGCCGGTGGCGCGCTGACTGGCTGGGCAGCAGGTATCGCGATCCATGCATGGCAACATGCCGCCCAGGGCCATGGGCATCATCACGAACATTCGTTCCACGCCTATCAGGACGCGCTGCTTGGCTTCGGGATCGGTGCGGCAGCGTTGGTCATAACCATTCTGTTCGCCGAAGCGCGTCGCCGCCGCGCCTTGACCTCAACGAACAAAAGTCAATCGGTCGAGTAGCGCTGTAGCTCGATCTGCAAGCAACAAAGTCGGCAGCGCGATGGATACCCCGCCGCGCATCACCCTTCCGCATTGCCGCATTTCACATTTTCTGCAGCCCGGCGCGATTCAGTCGCCACATCTCCGGCACCGCAACATTTTCATCCATCGTCAGCCCGGCCAACATTTCGCCGATGAGTGGCGCGAACTTGAACCCGTGTCCGCTGAATCCTGCCGCAAAGCACACGCACCGAAACTCGGGATGACGATCCACGATGAAATGTTCGTCGCGCGTCATCGTATAGAGACAGACGGACGTCCTCACCGGAGCAGGCACCTCGATGCTGAGATATTGCTTCACAAACGCGGAAACTTCTGCGCCATCTTCGGCTGATACCTCCCGATTGACCTGCTCGGGATTCGCGACAACTTCGCGCCGCAGGTGCTCTGCGACCTTGATCGTTTCGCCGTCCACGCAAGGAAATCCGTAAAAAAACCTGCCGGAGATTTCGTACCCGAATATCGGCGAACCCCGATCCACATCAAAGCTGCCTTGGGGAATTGAAAACCAGAACTGCGGTTGCCGCAGGACCACGAGTTCAACATTCAAATCGGCAAGGAGCGCCTGCGACCACGAACCGGCGCAAACGACAAGCTTGGCCGCGTGATAGCGTTGAACATCGGTGACGACTTCAACGCCGTCCGCGCGTTGTCGCCACGACCGAACCGGCTCTTGCCAATGGAATTGCGCGCCCCCTGCCTTCGCTTGTTCCTGAAACGCGACGAGCGATTCCTCGACACGGAGGTATCCCGCATCGGGTTCGAAGATCGCCTCGCTCCCGGGTGGCACCCGAAACTGCGAAAACCGCGCCGCGATCTCTGCTCCGCCGATTTCCTCAATCCTCCAGCCAAATTGCTGCTGCGCCCGACGTGCGCCGCTGAGGATCGCACCTTCCTTGGCTCCGATGAGCAGAAGTCCGGTACGCCGCAGCAGCGAAGTTTTCGCACCTTCTTCCAGCCGTCGCCAGATGTGATTCGCCGCTTCGACGAGCGGGACATAGTCCGGATGTTCAAAGTACGCCTTGCGGGTAATGCGCGTCACGCCATGCGAGCTGCCTCGATCGTGCTGGGGGCCGAACTTTTCGAGCACAAGCACTCGCTTCCCGCGCTGCGCAAGCGACCACGCGGCCGCACTTCCCATCGCACCTGCCCCCAGGATGATCACGTCGAATTGCGTCAAAAGTGGCTTCGCCGTCTGATTCCGGAAGTTGTGGGATCGTTAACCGAAGTATGAAACTCAACCGGGTTGAAAACCGAAATGCCTCATTCCGCGTTGCCGGCAGCGTTCTCGCGTAAGGCTCGCAGATACTCCGGCATTGTTCCCGTGATGGCAACTTCGAGCGTGGGATGCTCAGCACTGTTGGTCTCCAGCACGACTTTTCCGGAGCCGTCCCGCGGCACGATGGCACCGTTGGGGATGACGAT
>JBFWWY010000035.1:0-12047 GCA_050245935.1 Phycisphaerae bacterium
CAGCCAACGCGTTTACCAGCGTGCTCTTGCCGGCGTTGCGCTTGCCGACGATCGCGAGTTTCATCGCGGGGAGCTCCGGTGCTTCGGTCGGTGCATCCGGCAGATGCGCGAAAATCTGCTCGAAGATCGCGTCGCGCCCATAGCTGTGCAGCGCCGAAACCGGCTGCGCGGGTCCGAACCCCATCCGCTCCAGATCGGCGGCGTCGTATTCGTGCGTGTGATGGTCCGCCTTGTTCGCGAGCAGAATCACCGGCAGATTGAGCTTGCGCAGCCGCTGCGCGATTTCATTATCCAGCGGGGTCAAACCTTGAAGGACGTCCACGACAAACAGCACGACGTTGGCGCGTTCGATCGCAAAATCGATCTGTTGATGGACGTGTGCGTCGAGCTGCTGATCGTCGACCATGCCGATCCCGCCGGTATCGATCAGCTCGAACCAGCCGCGCTCATTCTCGATGAGCGCCGTTACGCGGTCGCGCGTGATCCCTGCGCGCGGATCAACAATGCTGATCTGCTCCCGCGCGAGCATGTTCAGCAGCGAACTTTTCCCGACGTTGGGCCGGCCGACAATGACGACAAGCGGTAATTCCATGACCGAGATAATACGCGAGAGCCGCCGACAATCCGAACCACTCGGCATCGGAAAGCGACTCATCCCAACCGCCGTTGAAGACCCCGTTGCCTTAAGCTCGGGAACTGAAGATCCGAACCCCAGCGCCAGGCAGGGGCCAGGAAGGTATGACCCTTCATGTCGCCCTCAACCCGCTACAATCTCTCCAGCGCCAAAATGACCCGCCCGAAGGGGAACCTGTGACAACACCTACACGCATCGCGTTGCTCGCCGCGACGCTTGTGATAGCCTTTCCATCCTGCGCTGAGGATCGTACAAAAATGAACCCGACCGATACCAAACACACGAACAGGCTCATCGAGGCCACGTCGCCGTACCTGCTACAGCACGCCCACAATCCGGTCGACTGGCACGAATGGAACGAAGCCTCGCTCCGAAAAGCCAAAGACGAAAACAAGCCGATCTTTCTCAGCATCGGCTACGCCGCCTGCCACTGGTGCCACGTCATGGCGCACGAAAGTTTCGAAGACGAAACCGCCGCGGCGATCATGAACAAGTATTTCGTCAACATCAAAGTCGATCGCGAGGAGCGGCCCGATCTCGACGAAATCTACATGCAGGCGACGATGATGATGAACCGCGGGCAGGGCGGCTGGCCCATGAGCGTCTGGATGACGCCGGATCATAAGCCGTTCTTTGCGGGCACCTACTTTCCCCCCGAGCCGCGTTACGGCCGTCCCGGCTTTCCGGAAATCTGCGAGCGCATCGGCAAACTCTGGGAATCCGACCTGGAAAGCCTCTCGGCTCAGGCCGAGCAGGTCACCGACGCCGTCCGGCAATCGCTGATGACCGAGCCCGATGTCGACGCCTCGCTCTCGCTCGACCTCATCGATCGCGTCTCCGCACAACTCGCCGGCGCGTTCGACCCCAAGTTCGGCGGCACTTCCGGCGGCGGCACGAACAAGTTCCCGCCGTCGATGGCGATGGACCTCATGCTTCGCACGGCGCATCGGCTGCCGAAGGGTGACGCTACGCGAAAGAAAATCGAGGAAGCCGGCAAAATTACGCTTAACAAGATGTATGACGGCGGCATTTTCGATCATCTCGCCGGCGGCATTGCGCGATACAGCACCGACGTCGAGTGGCACGTGCCGCACTTTGAAAAAATGCTCTACGACCAGGCGCTCGTCAGCCGCATCTACATCGATGCGTATCAATACTTCGGCGACGAACACTACAAAAACGTCGCGAAAAGCATTTTCGACTACGTTTTAGCGGATCTGCAGTCCGATGCCGGGGGGATCTACAGCACACGTGACGCCGACAGCGAAGGCGAAGAAGGAAAATACTACGTCTGGACGAAAAAGGAAATCACTGACATCCTCGGCGACGAACTCGCGCCGGCCTTCATCGCGCATTACGACGTGCAGGACAATGGCAACTGGGAAGGCCCGCACGCGCCCGGCGTCCCGAAAAACGTGTTGCGGATTTTGCACCCGAAAGAACAGATCGCGAAACAACTCAACGCCAGCGTCGACGACCTCGAAAAGCGCTTGCACAAAAGTCGCGAAAAGCTGCTCGAAGCCCGCGAAAAGCGCGTCCCGCCCGGACTCGACGACAAAATTCTCGCCGAGTGGAATGGCATGATGATCTCCGCGCTCGCGCGCGGCGGCGCGGTCTTCAACGAGCAAAAATACATCGACGCCGCGCGCCGGGCGGCGGATTTTGTGCTGACGAATCAGTACGTCGAGGGCCGCTTGCTACGCGCCTATCGCGACGGTCGCAAACTCGACACCGCATTCCTCACCGATTACGCGAACATGATCGAGGGTCTCATCGAATTGTACGAAGCCACCTTCGAACCGCGCTGGCTCGAGACGGCGCTTGCGCTCAACGAAAAAGCAACCGATCTATTCTGGGACGAAAATCAAGGCGGGTATTTCTTCACGCCCGACGATCATGAGACGCTGCTCACGCGCACCAAGGATCTCCGCGACAGCGCGACGCCGTCCGGCAATTCCGTGCAGACAATGAACCTGCTTCGCCTCGCGATCATCACCGGCGACGAAAGAATTCAGAAGATGGCAGAGCGGACGATTCAGACATTCGCCGGCGAAGTACAGCAGCAGCCGTTCGCCGCTGAGCGATTTCTGTCGGCGATCGACTTCGCGTACGCGAGCCCGCTCGAATTCGCGATCGTCGGTCCGATAGACGACAGTGCAACGCAAGCGCTCGTCCGCACAATCCGCAACAACTACATTCCCAACAAGGTCATCATGCTTCGAAACACTACCAACGGCGCAACAAATTTCGATTCGCCGCTGCTGCAGGACCGACCGCTGGTTGACGGCAAACCCGCCGTCTACGTCTGCCAGAATTACACCTGTAAGAAGCCGGTCACGACGCCGGACGACTTGGCGAAGTTGATAAACTAGCCCGCACCAAATCAGAGCCGGGCCGCCTGTCCCGATTCTTTCGGGGTCTCGGCCCGACGAGTGCTGGCAATATGGTTGAGCGGTTGAAAATTATTGCCAAACAAAAATCACTCTTCCCCACGAATCACCCGGCACCGCTGCTGCGCAACATACTCCACCGCACGCCGCAGCGAATCGGCGTCCCACAGATATTTGCAGCTCCCGCCCTCAGCCCACCACCCGGACGGGGCGTCCTGTCGCCACCGTGCATTGAGAAAATCTGACAGCCAACGCTTTGCGAGTGCGCGAATTTTTTGCGGCTGGGCTTCGCCGGAAAGAACGACGTGGACGTGATCATCCGCCGCTGAAATCGCCGACAACTCCCATCCGCCGCGCGCTGCAATCTCCTTCATCGCATCTTCCACCGCGCATTGCTGGTCGTTGGTAAGTCTGACCTCCGCTGAGCCCATGCGATCTTTCGCGCGTTCGTTTCGCTTGTGATCGATGCCGAGTGTCGGTTCGCCATAAACATTATGTTGCCGATCGACGGAACCGCGTTCGTCACCGTGCAGCCGAGTGCCGAAGATGCTGAAGGTGATGAGATAACCGAGCGGGTCGGACATATTGTTTGATTCCGATGTTGTGCATCTGCGCGAATTGTCGTCGGGCCGGGACCCCGAAAGAATCGGGACAGGCGGCCCGGCTCTGATGGTCTCGTTGCACTCGAACTTATCGTCGGCGTCGCGCACGCGCGCCGAGCATCATCGCGCATGGCCCCATCGCCGTCAGACTCCCCCGGCTCCGGCACGAGCATCGCCTCCGGATTCGGATTGTGCGGAATCGGTACGGGCACTTTCGGGCCCGGGCCGTTGTCATCCGAGAAACGCCTCGTTCTGACCGATCTGCAGGAATCCACTAACTCGATTAATGATGTGCACCTCGCCGAAGAACCCATTCACATCAATGAACCCGACGACCGCCGCATCAGCGGATCACCACCTCATTGATCGTCAAAGGCTGCGAATGCACCGTTCGTGACACCCGCCTCCAACTCGGCGGCCGACACTACTCAACAAGCCTAAACAGATGCTGACTCCACCGCAAAACAATTTTCGGACGGACTAACAAAAAACCGCCCCCACTTGGAGGGCGGTAGAAAATTGAACTCTTGCGTAACGCCGCAAGGCGTGCGTGCACCGACGCTAACGACTGAAGCGACTCGTCCGCCGCATCCCCAGTAATCCCGCAAACGTCAGGAGCATCGAAAACCCTGCGCCCCCCGCACAGAGACCGAACGGCTGCACCGTCGTGACCGGTGTCCCGGTTCCCTGGCCGCTTACATTGTTGTTTCCCGGCTCCATCATCCCCGGCGTCCCGCTTACGGGCGTGAGCGTCGTGGAACCGCCGTCACGACCTTCGGCGGACGAGGTGTCGGTGTTCTGCGGCGTGCCGCTGTTACCGGTTTCCTGTTCTTCGAGAAATGCTTCATGCGCGGCGCGCTCCGCGTCGGTGGCCGGCTTGAGGAAATAACCTTTTTCTTCTCCGCTGGAACGCGACGGTCCCCATCCGACGATTTCGCCGTCGTCATTGATGTCGCGCGCTTCGCTCAGGTTCAGGGACTTGGCTTGCGTTGCGAGCGCGGTTGCATTCAGGTCGCGAATTTCGCCGCCCTTCCACATCACCGCACAGCGAACGCCGCTGGCATCTTCCGCCCAGCCGACAATCGTACCGTCATCGTTGATCGCCGCGGCGCTGCTGTTCGCGCCGCCGAGCGTGCCGAGGTCAGTCATCACACCATTCTCCCAGAGAAAGGCGTGGGTATTGCGATCGCTCGTTGTCGATTCGCCGACAATCTGGCCGGCATTGTTGATGCCGCGACCCCAACTGTTGTTCCCGCCGAGCGTACCCAGGTCGATCATCAGATCATTGATGCCGTCCACGTCGGCATCAACGAACCACTGACCACCTTGCGGCATCACCAGAAAGGCATGAAACGCCGACTGTCCATTATCCGTATTGGCTTCGCTGACATACGAGTAGCCGGTGACCCAGCCATTGTCGTTGACGCCGTGTGCAGCGCTGACGACACTTTCGCTGTCCAGCGTTCCCAGGTCAATCATGATGTCGTTCACGATGTCCGGACCCGGGTTTCCTTCTTTATCGAATTCATCAATGTACCAGACGCCATTGACCGGCTTGACCAGAAACGCATGGAGCTGGCCGAACCCGTCGACGTCTGCCCAGCCGACGACATGATTCGCGTTGCTGATCGCGGTGGCCGCACTGTCGTGTGCAAAACAGGGATTGCCAAACGTGATCAGGTTCGTCAGCGAGTCACCGGGAAACGGCGTGCCGAGGTCGCTTTGCACGGCCGGCGCGAGAATGAACGCGTTGGAAACAGTCCAGTCGACTGGATCGCAGTCCCAGACGGTGCGGGCGGTGCCGACAATCTGACCGGCATTCGAAATCGCATACGCTTCCGAATAATCCGCAGTAAAAATTTGTTCCAGTGACAGGTGAACGGTGCCGTGAAGGTCCGTAAACACGTCATTCAGCCAGACCGACGAATGCTTGGTTTCACCGACAGAAGAGTAGCCGACAATCTGACCGACGTTGTTCGTCCCATAGGAACGGCTCAACGGGCTGTTATCAAACTCCTGCAGGCGAAACAGGTCTTCCTGCTGTGCTGTGGCGCGGGGCATCGGAGCCAACGCGGCTGCCGTCATCAGGCAACATGCCGATAAGAACAGGCTTTTTCGATCCGCTCGAACATTCAATAAACGCATTTCACCCACCTCTTTATGTGAATCGTTGCAAACATTGGGGCGCAAAGAGAAATTCTTTTGCACAGCGTCGTGTAAGCATCGACCGGATGGAGGGGGTGGATTAGCCTCAGGGCTGTGAACCCTGCGACAGGCAGCCAGCGGTTGGCGGGGAAACAGCCCTCGACGCCCTTGTGCAACGCGCTGAACAGTGATCGTGTGGATGTAGCGGATGTACAGCGTTCTTCGCGCTTCTTACGCACGGGGTGCGTGGTCGTCCGGAAACCGGCTTTCGCTGTGATTCTCGGTCCGAATCCAGTAGAAAAGCAGAACGGCCAGCGCCACGGTCATCACGCAGCCGGCAGCAACACCCAGAATGTTCAGGACTGTGACTGCCATGCGCCGCTTTACGCCTTTTGCCGGTCGACTAGAATCATCGCAACGCCGAATTCTCGTGGCCCCAATGTCCGGGAAGTCGGTCCCCGGCCGTTTCAACGCAGAATCCATCGAAAGCAGGAGGATGTCAATCACCACGCCGGCGCAGAGTGAATCACCAAGCGGAAATCATCGGCGTGCGGCCTGGAAGATTTTGCGCCTCGGTTTTGTGGCTGTACTCGGACTTGCGACGGTCATACTGCTTCCGCTTTACAATCGCGAAACGCAGGCGCTCCGCGCTGATTCGAAGACCCTCGAAGTCATCCGGGGAATTTTGCAGGAGCGGCTCGAAAAGGGCGGCAGCCCGCCGCTTTCGATTTCGCTCCCGACCTCCGCGGCCGATGCTCGCTTTCGCGAGGCATATTATTATGACGGCCTTTTTGACCAGCGGGCAGCCGAGCGCGGCACTGCTGTCGTCGCTTGTTTGCGGAATCCGATCATGGGATTGCTCAAGCGCGACGGACGAAACGTTTTGCTGTTCGATGGCAAGGAATTCGAAGTGCGCTGGTTAAATGAAGACAAATTCCGCGAACTCGCGGCCCGGCAGAATCTGAATATTGCGCCGCCGGAACAGAAAAGAAGGAATTAACAAGGATATGGACGACTTTTCCTATCAGTCCGGTCGGCTCTTTGCCGAGCAGATCGACGTCGAGCAACTCGCGCGCGAATACGGTACGCCGCTGTTCGTCTATTCGCAGAACACGCTCGTGTCGCACTATCGCAAGCTCGCCGCCGCCTTTGCCCCGCTGAATCCGCTGATCTGTTACGCGGTCAAAGCCAGTTCGAACATACACCTTTGCAAAGTTCTCGCGGACGAGGGCAGCGGCTTCGACGTCGTCAGTGGTGGCGAGTTGTTCCGCGTGCTCAAGGCCGGCGGTGACCCTTCGCGTGTGGTTTTCGCCGGCGTCGGCAAGACTGAACGCGAGATCGAAGAAGCCCTCCGTGCCGGCATCTCCGAATTCAACTGCGAATCCGTTTCCGAATTGTCGATGATCGCAAAAATCGCGTCGCGCATGATGACCACCGCCCGCGTCGCACTCCGCGTCAATCCCGATGTCGACGCCAAAACCCACGCCTACACAACCACCGGCACCAAGGAAAACAAGTTCGGCGTTCCAATCCAACTCGCGAAAGATGTCTTCGATCAGTTCCGCGATGCCGACGGCCTGGCGATGACGGGCATTCATCTGCACATCGGCTCGCCGGTTAATGACATCACCGCTTATGAACGTAGCCTCGAACGCGGTCTCGATTTGATTGCGACCCTCCGCGCTTCCGGACACAAAATCGACACGATCGACATCGGCGGCGGTTTCGGCGCGCACTATCGCGGTGATGAAGCACCCGCCGCCGCGGACTATGCCAAGGCCATTGTGCCGATGCTGAAGGACAAAGGATTGCGCGTGGTGCTTGAACCCGGGCGTTCGCTGGTGGCGAATGCGGGCATTCTGCTGACGCGGGTCGTGCACATCAAACCTGCCGAAACCAAGCGCTTCGTCGTCGTGGACGCATCGATGAACGAATTGATTCGCCCTGCGCTATACGGCGCGTATCACTTCGCGTGGCCGACAAAAGCCGGCAAAAACGTACCGCCCCATCGCGGGCCGGAGCAGCCGTTCGACGATCTGATCAAGTCGGACATTGTCGGTCCCGTCTGCGAAAGTTCGGATTTTCTCGCGAAGGATCGGATGCTGCCGCCACTCGATGCCGGTGATCTCATTGCCGTCTACTCCGCGGGTGCGTACGCGATGAGCATGGCGAATCAATACAATGCGCGCCCGCGACCGGCCGAAGTGCTGGTCAATGGAACCGAAACCCGGCTGATCCGCCGTCGCGAAACGTATGACGATCTCATCGCCGCTGAGGTTGATGTGGCCTAATGTCCGCATCGCTTCGACGTTATCACTCGCTCGCCGCGTTTCCGCGCGACTGCGGAACTGCCGTCAGCATCGGTAACTTCGACGGGGTCCATCTCGGTCATCAGGCGATTATGCGTGCCGCGTGCGCTGCGGCATCGTCGCGCGGCCTTCGCGCGGTCGTGGTGACATTCGACCCGCCGCCGGCGGAAGTGCTGTTCCCCGCCAGAAAGATTGACAAGCTGACGACGACGCGCGAAAAGCTGCATCTGCTCGCGCAAATCGGAATTGATGACTGTATCGTCCTTCCGACCGATCGTTCTCTGCTCGATCAATCGCCGCTCGAATTTCTCCAGCATATTGTCGCGCATCTTCAGCCGGAAGTTTTCGTGGAAGGACCGGATTTCCACTTCGGCAAGGATCGCGCGGGAAACATCGACACACTCCGCGACTACGCAGCAGAGTTTCATTTTGAAGTGATCGAAGTACCGCCGACCGGCGTGCCGACCCTGCCGGAAATCCTGCGCGCTTCCAGTTCGATCGTTCGTCGGCAACTGTCGCAGGGAAACGTGCGCGCCGCGTCGCAGCTTATGGCACGACCGCATCGCATCACCGGCGCGGTCGGCAGCGGCGATGGTCGCGGCGCGAAAATGGGTGTCGCAACCGCGAATCTCGACAACATTCCGCAAATGATCCCCGGTGTCGGTGTATATGCGACGCTGGCGCAGCTTGCCGACAATCGCGTGTTCCCCGCGGCCGTGAACATTGGCCCGCAGCCAACGTTCGAAGGCGACCAAAACCGTGTGGAGGCGCACATCATCGGCTTTACGGCCGATCTGCGCGACCAGCGGCTCGCGCTCTACTTTCTCGACCGCTTGCGGGATCAGATAAAATTCGCCGACGCTGCTGCCCTCGTCACGCAGATCAGGCAGGACATGGCGGAAACAGTGCAAATCGCGGCGACGCAGAAGATCGATAGTCATTCACTGCTACCGCTCGACTGACGAGCAAGTTCCAGTCCGGCTTGCACGCATTCGACACTGCGAGTAAATCCGAATTTCGCGTCAGGCGAGTGACTGACGCTGAGGATTTCGCGGCGCTGTATCAAGCGGAATCGTTGCGCAACAGACTCAACTGCCGACTCCACGCCAGCTTGGAAACGAATGTGTCGCGATGCTCGGCGGCGGCATATTGAGCAAGCGCCAACCGTCGTCGCGCCGAATAAACTCGAACTCAACCGTACAACCGAACGAGCTGCCGATGTTGCCAAAATCCCCCAGTACGCGATAGCGTCCGCGCACAGTAAAGCGATCATCGCTCGATGTTGCCAATTCCAGTGCTTTGCGATCGATCTCGCGAATCGGGTATTGCTGCAGCCGCATCGCCGCGAGCTCGAAAAATGTCTCGCGGTCGAGATCTCCCGCATTGAAATTTGGATCTGCAACCGTTTGCAGCGTCGTGAGTTGGGCCCGCGTTGCTTCCGCTTCGATGATCTCCAGCGTTTTCGCCGCCCATTCGCGCCGCGTCTCGACAAAATGCTGCACGCCGAACGCGACCACCGTGATCAGCAGGCCGACGAGCAGTGGACGCGGCTTCAGGGTGCGGCGCCAATAGACAAGCAACACAAAAAGCGCGCAGAACGCGACAATTGCCAGCGACAACGGAGATTCCAGAAAAACAAACGCGATCCATTGCATACCGACTCCGCTTTTCAAAACGTTCGTCCGACAGAATTCTATACGTAAACCGCGCATCGTATCCGCGCAACGGGAACGCACAGTTCCGTGCCGGTTGCCGCGATTCGGCGCTTCCACTATCGTCCTGCGCATGGATTTACGCGGAAAATTTCTCGTCATTGACGGTCCCGACGGCGCGGGTAAAGGTACCCAGATCCGCCGACTCGCCGACCGCTTGCAGGCCGACGGGTACACCTGCTGTCTCGCGCGCGATCCCGGCGGCACCGAAATCGGCGACCGGATTCGGCATGTCGTTCTCGGCTACGATCTGTCGAAGATGGACGCGACCTGTGAGACGTTGCTGTTCATGGCGTCCCGCGCGCAGCTCGTCGCGGAAATTGTCCGACCGGCGCTCGCACGCGGCGAAGTCGTCATATGCGATCGCTTCATTTCTGCAACCTGTGCGTACCAGGTTGCCGCCGGTTATTCACGCGAGAAAGTCGTTCAACTCGGTCGGCTCGCGGTCGGGGAAACCTGGCCGGACCTCACGATCATTCTCGACGTCGAGCCCGACGTTGGCTTCAAACGCACCGGCCGCACGCCGCAGAAGGCAATCGCGGCGGCGCGCAAAACAAACCAGGATCAGCAGGCGCTTTTTGTGGACGCACAGATTGACGCCATGGAGCGGCGGCCGCTCGATTTTCATCGCAGGGTCCGCGAGCTGTTTCTCGAACTGCCGAATCTGTATCCGCGCCCCGTACGCGTGATATCCGCGAACGCCGCCGAAAACCAGGTTGCCGATGAACTCTACGCCGCGGTGCGCGATGTTTTTTCGTGAGGTTCACCATCAGGATCGCGCCCAGCGATTGCTGGCGGCGGCGCTGCGCAGCAAACGCTTTCCGCATGCACTGCTGTTTCACGGGCCGGAAGGCGTCGGCAAGGAACTGACGGCCACGGCGCTGGCCGCGCGACTGCAATGCGAGCGTTCCGAGCCGGACGACCTCGAACCGTGCGGAGAATGCAACTCGTGCCGTGTTTTCGCCAAGGGCAGTCACCCGGATTTTCACCTGATTCACCGCGGTCTGCGGCATTTTCATCCGGATCGTACGATTCGTGCGAGCAAAGGACTGTTTCTTGTCGTCGATCTCATCCGTCATTTTCTCATCGAGCCGGCGGGAAAGAAGCCGATGGTCGGGGCGCGCCGCGTGTTTGTGATACGCGACGCGGAGCGGATGAACGAAGAAGCGCAGAACGCAATTCTCAAAACGCTGGAAGAACCGCCGCCGCTGACGACACTGATCCTCGTTACCTCGTCAGCGGATCGGCTCCTGCAAACGATTCGCTCGCGTTGTGCCCCGATTGCGTTCGGGCTGTTGCCACGCACTTTTTTGCACGAACGGCTCGTTGCGCAAGGCCAACTCCCCGACACCGACGCAAGGGCACTCGCTGAACTGGCGGATGGGCGCCTCGGCACGGCGTTACACTGGCATGCCTGCGGATTGCTCGAATTGCTGCCTCGCGTCTTCAAGCTTCCACAATATGCTGCCAGTCCCGAAGCATTCGGCAAAGAAGCGCTCGACATCTCGGAATCGCTCGCACGAATGATGGAGAGTACGGTCGGCGAAGCGGACACTGCCGACGAAGACAGCGCGTCGAAAAAACGCTCTGCCAGCGCGTCGAAAGCGATCGGTACTGACGTTCTGCGCGATGCATTGAAAGTTGTTCTTTCACTGGTCGCGATGCAATTGCGCGCAGAAATGCTGGCGGCTGTGGGTGCCGGTGAAACGTCGGCGCTCGCAACCGGCATGCGGACCGGCGGGGATGAGATCGGGCTGGCGGATCAACTGGATCTGACGCAGCGCTATGCCGCGATGCTCGACCGCAACGTCGCACCGCAGTTGGTGTGCGAGGCCCTGGCGGTGCAACTTGCGACCGGCCACTGATCCCGCGCGGGGCAGCGTTTCTCAGCGCGTTATTTTCTAAGCGATTTCAGTACACGGATGCGTTCCATGCGCTCCGCAAGGACCGCTTGCAGGGGATTGTCCTGAGGCAGGCCGCGCTGCAATTTCTCGAACATTTCCAGTGCCCGGTCATATTCACCGGCGTGGACGAGCGCTTCGGCATAATTCTGATTGGACTCGTACACTTCCGGCCGCAGGCGGTATGCAATTTCCGCATGATGCAGCGCAAGCTTGCTGTCGAATTCGGCGGCAAGATTGGCAAGATTGAGATGCGTCTGCCAATCGTCGGGGTTCAGGTTTAGCACGCGATTGTATTGCGCGAAGGCTTCCTCAGGTTTATTGACGATCGTCAGCGCATCGGCGAAAAGCCGC
>JBFWWY010000036.1:0-11843 GCA_050245935.1 Phycisphaerae bacterium
TACCTGACCACTGACCAGCCATGTGTCACGCACAGCATCGACCAGTGACAGTTCGTCTTTTGAAAACGTCCACCCCACGGCCGAGCGCACGTCCAATTGCAAGTCGGCGGGCAAAGCATCCAACCGCCGATACGCATTCAACAGCAAATGCAATTGGCCCATCGCGGTCAGCGTTGCCGCCTGCCATCCTTCACCCGATGCAACCAATGAACTCAGTCGACGCACGAGTCGCGCCAGCCCGGGCGCTTGCGCATCGACCATTCGCGCTGCAGTCCCTTCCCAGAACGAAGTCGGCTGCGCTTGGGCGCTTCCGAGACCTTGTCGGACGATGTCCGTTAACCACAGCGCAAGCTCGTCGACGCCGACCGCGACTTTCTGCTCGCGTTTCACGGCGCGCTTTGTCTGGGCCTCTGGATCAGGTTTTGATGCCGCTACTTTGGTTTCGCGCTTCTCGCGTCGCGTGACACGTTCCTGCAACCAATCAGCAACCCATTCCGGTGCATCACCTTCGACAACCTGGCGAGCGTCGTCCGTCAACACCAGCAGCAGTCCGATCGCGTGTTTGCACGGAAACTTGCGACTCGGACAACTGCACTTGAATGCCGGTTCGCTGAGGTCGATTCGCACCTGATACGGCTTCTTGCCGCTGCCGCAAATCTCCCCCCACACGGCGCGGTTGTCCTGCCCGAGCGTCTGCCACTGCACCGCGCGCGACAAGCCTTCACCCGCCTTCGCGGATCCGGCGTCAGGCGCGAGGTCAAGCACTTGTTGACGAGTCAGCAATCCCAAGAGTCTGCACCTCTGCTGCCTGAAACCCAAAACGCTGCAGGCATCTGAATTCAAAATTCGTTTGACCAGAGTAGCTTAAATACACCATCAGCAAACACCCAGTCCAATTCGACATTGAAAGACGTCGATTTCATGAATATTTCTCCGCAAAGTGCTTAACGACCAAATAAGCACTGACCTTGTCCGGGCACAGCGCACAAGCCAGTTCGCATCGAAATTCTCGCCCGGTGGGCCGATCGTCCGAAATCGCCATTGCCAGAGAGCTGGGAACGCCTACCGCGCCGCCTGGTCGACGGCCATGTACAAACGAAAATCGCGCAAAGGTAGGAACAGGCGATCCCATCCTTCATCTCGAAAAGGCGTCCTTGGCGGAGTCACAAACCATAGGGAATTTGTCTGCAAAGGTTGCGTTTGCCACTTATTATCGCGCCGGTACGTACCGGATTGGCTCATGACATACCGCGATTTCACGCGAAAATCGAAGCCGGTACGCGACAGCTTGCAACAAGCGATTTTTGTCGATATTCTCGATACGTATAGGCAGTTTTCAGCATTTCGGCGGTCCGTTTGGACGCACTTACAAGGAAGATGTCGGGGGTTCGAGTCCCTCATCGCCCATTGTTGTAAGAATCGCCGAACGCATGGTTATGCGTACTCGCGTGATTGGCACGGCGTGTTGAAAACGGATCGAACACGGGGCATTCAGAATTTCGCAGATTTCCGACCTATAAATCGTGTAGACGATTCTGTTGAAGTCGCGAAAACCTCGACTTTGCAAACGAGTCCCTCAGTCCGTCATCCACGTCTTGCAGACTAAATTCATCACACGCCGCATTGTTGAACACGCATGAGCGCCTGTTCTGCTAATTTTTCCACTCGCTTCGAGCTTTTGCGTGTTTCCTTCCTCCGTGCTGCACGCGCCGTACCCGCCGTAGAAAAGTGCCGCTCATGCGTACCATCGAAGATCAGGATGTCGCGTTCCAGCAATGGTACGGACGTATCGACATGGACGCTGGTGAGTTCCTGGCACTCCAGGCGAATACCAATCGGGTGATCTCATACTCCGCCGGTCAGCAAGGAGACAAATTGGCCGATGTCGCTCACGCTCTGCGCACGCAGCAATAAAGATTGGACCTTGCGAACGTCTTCTCTCCAAAGGGGCACCCCTCGCCGCCCCAATTCGTCCAGTGCGATCAGATGCGGTGCCATGTTTCCGGGAAACATGAAGATAAGTGGAAATTTCCTCACAAGCTCGAACGCATGAGACGCCCATCCTGGGCTCTTGTGAAACCAACTCTCAGCTTGGTCGGTCGGTGGCTTTGTTTTCCCGGTCCCATCCGCTATGAAATAGAGTTGTGGGGGAATTCCGATCGACAACGACGAGGGAAAGAGTGCATGTTCTTCCTACGCCCATACTCCGGTCTTATCGTCATTGGCGGCGCTCTTTGCGCGGTTTGCGCCGGCGCATCTCCACAACTGAATCTTGGATTAGAAGGGTATTGGAAATTCGACAAAGAGACCGTCGATTGGAGCATGAACGGGCGCGACCTTTCGCTGCTGGGCGGAGCGGGATATGCGGACGGGTTACTCGGCCACGCGATAAACTTTCAAAACGACACAAATCAATCCGCGTATCGACCCGTTGATGACGACGTTTTCGATTTTCAGACGACGGACTTTACTCTGCAGGTCTGGGTCAACTTCACCGCGATCGCGAACGCGCAATCGCTGATCGGAAAATATTCCAACGCTGATGGACAGGGCTGGATGCTGACGAAACTCGGCAACGACGCGATTCGGTTTCAGTTTGATGCTACCAGCACATTTGATTCCGTTCCGTTGACAATTGCGCCGAAAACGTGGCATCAATTGATCATGCGTCGAAGCGGAAGCATCTTCGAAGTCCTGATGGACGGTAATGTCGTCGTCGCCGAAGCGATTGGTCCGGCGGGTAGCACCAATGTTGCCGCTCCACTCCTGATCGGACGCAGCGAGTCGCCGCAGCAATCTCCGCTGAACGGTCGCCTGGATGAGGTGGCAATCTGGAGCCGCGCACTGAGCAACCCCGAAATCACCGCGCTTTACAACCAGGGCACCGGTGCGGCGATTCATACGACGCCGCAACTTTCGCTCGATCCCACGCAATCTTGCGTGAACGGCAAACAGCAATTGACCGTGGCCGTCAACCTTGCCAATGCTCCGCAACGAATTGTGCGTGGTGCGTTTCACGTGTCCTACGACGTATCGCGCCTGACGCTTCACGCTGCGGAACCCGGCGACGCCGCTGCGAGTGACCCGCTGAATCCATTTGAATCCGAACGATTTGAATTCGTTGATTTCGAGACCGGTGATATTGATTACGTCGTCGGGTTGCCGATCCCCGCCGATGGAACGATGGGCGCAACCAGCGGCACGATGGCGGTGTTCACGTTTGACGTGATTGCCGACGTTTGCAATGGGCCGTCGGCGCTGGTGTTGTTCCGCGCGGGCAAGCCGCCGACGCAAATTGAAGACGAGAACAGCGTGATCTACCAGGACGCAGGGCTGACGCTCAGCAATCCCGGTGAAATTCGGATTGATACAGCCGCACCCATCATCGAGGGGTTGATGGTCAGTGGTGGCGGCATGGAAGAAAACTGTGTGTATCCGATTACGTATACCGCGACGATCACCGACAACTGTTGTATCGAGGCGGAAAATGTCAGCGTTGCGACGACGCTGCTCACCGAAAATGCCGTTGTCAGTCACTCCAAGCCTGTGATCACCGCCGTTTCGCCGAGCGAAATCCTGGTAAGCGGAACTCTTGACGTGTCCGCACTGCGCGGTTGCCCCGCAACCATCCAAGTCACGGTGAGTTCAACAGACTGTTGTGGAAACATAGCAACTCCGGCAGTCGCAACGACTGACATCCTGGACAAAACGCCTCCCATCATTGTGTGTGACGCGGACGCAAGCCTCACGTGTGCAGGCGCAGTGCCCGCGCCCGACATCAACAGCGTCAACGCAACGGACAGTTGCAGTGACGTGATCGTTTCATTTCAAGGCGACAGCAACCTCGGCGGCGGGGGATGCGCCGGCAATCCGCAGATTATTCAGCGCGTGTATCGCGCTACCGACGCCTGCGGAAATTTCGCCGAGGATACGCAGACATTTACCATCATCGATACCGAGCCTCCTGTAGCCGTCTGTCGGAATATCACGCTTCCACTCAACGCGGCGGGAAACGCGACACTCACACCGGCGCAAATCAACCACGGCAGCAGCGACAACTGCAGCAATGTGGCGCTGAGTGTCAACAGAACGACCTTCACCTGCGCGGATCGCGGCCCAAACCTGGTGACGCTGACCGTCACCGACGCCTGCGGCAACGCGGCGCAATGTGACGCGACGGTTACGGTGGTGGATAACCTCATCCCCGATGCGGTCTGTCCGTTTCCCGCGCCGCGTGTCTTTCTCGACGAGAACGGGATCGGCACACTTGATGCCGCGACGGTAGGGGCGGCGAGCACGGATAACTGCGGGATCGCTCTTTATCTGCTCGACGACGGACACGGGAAGACCGAACCGGTGCTCTCGTTCGATTGTGGCAATCTCGGCGCACCCAATGCCATCACACTGCTGGTTCAGGACACGAGCGGAAACTTTGATCTATGCGGGATCGGGGTTCCCGTGATCGACAATCTGCCGCCGACGATCATGTGTCCACCCGATGTCGTCGTGGCGGCGGACGCAGGGGGGTGCGACGTGGTCGCCGCGAATCTCATACTGGGGACCCCGGTGACGGAAGACAATTGCAACATCACGACCGTGACAAACAATGCGCCGGCCGTTTTCCCGCTGGGCCAGACGACCGTGACCTGGACCGCGCGCGATCGGCTTGGCAACACCGCAATGTGCGAGCAGATTGTCACCGTCCTGCCGGTCAATGAGCTGTCAGTGGATGTCGCACTCGCCGGCGACTTCAGCAATTCAGATCCGTTCACCCGCTGTTTGACATTCGATGTATTCTCCTGCGCCGATCCGGAATGGCAGTCGGTCACCGTGGAGGCCACATTCATACACGGCGCGGCCGACGGACTGATCGTTCCGGTTCCGTGCGGCGATTACGCCTGCGTAAGGGTCCGCGACGCCAACCATACCTTGATGCGAACCGACGAAGATGATTTTGAAGTAATCGGCCGGCGCTTTGTCGCAAACTTCACCGCACAGGACGTCGGAGACGACGATTCGCTCATCGGCGGGAACTTCAATAACGACGCATTCATCGACATTCTCGACTTCGGAATTTTTGTCTGTCGCTTCGGTGTGCAGTATGACAACGACCTGGATGGTGCAGCGGACGGCGATTTGCGCTGCGGCGCTCAGATTACCCGCAGCGGCGGCGCACTCGATTCGTACCACCCGGACCCGAATGGTGACGGCACAATCGACAACCATGATTTCGGCTTCTTTCAGGAGAGTTTTCTCGCGAAGTCCGACGATGTGTGCTGCGGATTGCCGGGAGATACCGCCCACCCGATCACGGCGATCAGCGTTCTCCAGTTGCAGTTGAATGGATTGCGCGATCTCGCACCCGCCGATCTGAATCAGGACGGCTGGCTCGATCAGCAGGATATTGCAGCGTATCTTGACGGCGCGCGCCCGCGCAAGCGTCGCGACAATGGGACTGATCCAGTCCCGGATCCGGCGGACCGCCCCGAAGCAACGACGAACCCGCGCGGCAAGTGATACTCAATTCGCAATCGGTGTGAAGTGCTGTTCGATGAATCGGTGAATGTGGATGCTTCGGTCGACGACGAAGCGTCGACCGGTCGAGTGGCGGAAGTTTCCTCGAGCCGTTACGCCCGTTCGTACGTTGCCGTCATCATCTGGTTCCAATTGCCATTCTCATCCCGCATGTACGATCGCATCACGCGGACTCGATCGCTCTCGAAGGTGATCTCATCTTTATATACAGCGGTTTTGCCCGGCTCGCCGCAATGTGGGCCCTCGGAAATCAGGCTGAGCACGTTCCCGCTCGCGTCGAAATCCCCTTCGTAAACAAACATGTTGCACATCATCGAACCGATCCATGTGCCGATGATCTTTCCTTTCTCGGGATCATAACCAAGCGTCATCATGGTTCGACCGATCTCACCTCCCGGCATTTCTCCCTCGCCCTCCGCGATCATCCAGGCCTCGCCCAGCATGCGGGCGGACTCCGTGCCGGTAAACGTTGTTGGCGGGTCGCCGGGTTTCATGCTTGCTTCCATGTAATAGCGCCAGGTACCGACAAACCGCTTGAATCGACTGTGTTCTTCCCTGAGTTCGGGTGTCATGCTCTTTTCCTTTTCCAAGTCGCTGATGAACAACAGACTGCCGCAATCATACGCGTATCCGCCACGCCATCCCATCCAATCATTCACAAAATACTGCTCACAACACCGTTGTCTGGGGGCTGAAAACGCGGGTCATTGCGATTTTTTGGTCGCTCCGTGACAGGTGCCTGCGACACATTGCCAAGAGCTATCGACGAGCCCGTGGTCCGGCTCCCGCCGCGGGACGATGCACGAAGGAGTATCCGATGTTTCGCCAATATGAAGCGCATGCGCAGGAAGCTGTTGCCCGGCTGCGAAAGGCAGGTCGCACTGCGGCAAGCCTTATCACGCGTGTCACAGACACGCTGCGAAAGAATCCGGCGCTCGTCAAAAAAATTGCGATCGGCGCTGGTGCCGCATTTCTTTTTGGCTCCATTCTCGACTGTTTTGGACTGAATGCTTGGCTCTCTGAGGAAGGAAACTTCACCGAATTGCCCAATCGAGGCGTTGAAGATGCAGCTTGGTTCACGGATAACGCCTGGTCGCACTCCGGCATCGCCGGCCACGTCGGCGGCGACGGAGAGACCTTTTACTTCATCGACGGCGATTCGAGTTACATTTCCGGTGGGTGAGAAGCAACTCGCTCCGTGCGCGCCACGTAGGTGGCGCGCACGATCTTTCGCCGGACTCGGTTCGAAGTAAGAATCTCGGCAGGATTCCGCTCGCGAAGCGCGTTAACGTGTATCAGTCGACCCGATTCCGAGAAACTCCCGCGCCGCGCCGGCAAGAATTGCGCGCTTCACCTCATCAGACAATTCATCCATGGTCTCGACTAATTTGCCCGGCTCCAACTCGCCGAGCGGAAACGGATAATCCGTGCCGAGACAGATGCGCTGTTCCCCGAAAAGATCGAGCAGCATGTGCATCATCTTTGCGTCATGTACCAGCGAATCCACAAAGAACCGCGCGGGTGTTCCGTTGCGTTGCCGCAGGTATTTGCGTGGATTGTGGGGATTGTCCACAGCACACAAATCCGGCCGAACGATAAATCCATGCTCAATCCGCCCGATCGTTGCCGGAAACGAACCGCCGCCGTGCGCAAACGCGATCCGCAAGTCCGGTAGCCGCTCCAACACGCCGCCGAAAATGACCGAGCAGATCGCCCGCGACGTTTCCGCCGGCATGCCGACGAGCCACGGCAGCCAGTACTTCGGCATGTCGTGCGCACCCATCATGTCCCACGGATGCACAAAGATCGCTGCCCCGATTTTCGCCGCAACTTCAAACACCGGAAACAAAACCGGCTCGTGCAAATTCCAGCCGTTGATGTGCGTGCCGATCTGCATGCCGCGCAGCCCCAAATCGCGCACACACCGCTCCAATTCGCGACAAGCCAGCTCCGGGTCCTGCATCGGAACCGTTGCAAGCCCCTCAAACCGCCCCGGATGTTCGCGCACGATTTCCGCGATGTGATCGTTCAGAAATCGCGCGACCTCCAGTGTGTCCGCCGCTTTCGCCCAGTAGCTGAACATCACGGGAATCGTCGACAGCACCTGCGTCGTGACGCCATGCGCCGCACAATCTTCGAGCCGGCGCAGCGGACTCCAGGAATTGTCCTCAATCTCGCGGAAAAACCGATCGCCAACCATCATCCGCGCCCGGCACGGCTGATGATGATCCAGCCGCACGAATCCGTCATACCCAAACTTCTCGGCGTAATCCGGAAACGTCTCGGGCAGGATGTGTGTATGCAGATCGATCTTGTCCACGAAAACTCCAACGTCAGCAATGAATCGCGCACGCAGCACCAACAACGCATCGCTCGTGCCAGAATGCAACAATCTTACGATGAATTGAAAGCAGCGCGTAGGATGCGTCCGCGACGCATTATTTGCCGCCGGCTACGGAGCGACTTTCAGCCTTACTAGCCGGCTTTTGATACGGTGTGCCGCATTCCGGGCAATTACCATGTTCGGGCAGTTGTGCAAGGTGATATCCGCATTCAATACAACTGCTTTCCGTTCGTGGGCAGATCAGATTGATCAGGCGCGTACCGAGGAACAAACAATACAGGCCGGCCGTCATTCGCAATACCGTACTGATCGCGGTTTCGGTAAGTATGTCGCCGTAGAGCGTACCGAGGCGACCACGTCCCGAGCTATTCCACAACAGCACATAGTGAAATAGTTTAGGCAACCCATCTAGGCTCCATACCAGCAGAAGTACCCCGATCAGCCGAACCGCGATTCGCGTTGTTGCTTTGTAGCGCATAGTCGTCCTCCAAAGCAACTACGTAAGACACAATCGCAAAATCAGTTTGTGATTCCGAATTTCGCGTGTGGACATGTCCAATAGTGAACACAAGACGAGAACGAAGCCACCGCGACGCATCATTCTTCACTGGGCGCAGCGCCGCTTTCGCGCTCACCGACAGCCTTGCGATACGCCGTCCCACATTCGGGACAAGCGCCTTCACCCGGCAATTTGCTCAACTCATAACCGCATTCGTGACAATACGGGCGGTTCGATGGAATGATGAAATTGACGATCCATTCTCCGCGAAAAAGCATGTAAAAGCCCAGTAGGAGTGACAGCGTCAATGATACGAGTGTCCATACATAAACAGCCTGCTAAAGATTCGCGTTGGGATTCTGCCAAAATAATCGTCAATAGCTTGAAACAAATAGCCAAACAGCGAACTCGACGATCCAATTGAACTGCAGATCAGGAATAGACCGATCAACCTCACCGCTATCCGCGTCGCCGTTTTGTATTTCATGCGGCGGCCCTCTGAAATGTTCGGCAAATGATGCGTCGCGGACGCATCCTACGAAATCACTCGCCGAGCTGTCCCAGATTTTCCTGCAGCGCCGCCAACTTGTCCTTCAACTCCGCAACGCGCGCACGTTCGCGCTCGATCAACTCCGCCGGCGCGTTCGCAACAAAACCCTGATTCGCCAGCTTGCCTTCGGTTCGTTTGATATGCCCGCTCGTCTCTTCTATTTCCTTCGCGAGCTTCTTCCTCTCGATATCGAGGTCAGCCAGCCCCTCCAGCGGCACGTAGACCGCGAAGCCGGTGAAGACCTTTCCCGCCGCGTTCGGCGGCGTCGGCAGATCGGAGCCGATTTCAATCTCATCACACTGTCCCAACCGCAACAAAATCGCGCGAGATTTTTCAAACTCGTTTAAGAATGCACCATCGGCGCGCAGCACCGCGCGCGGCAACGTCTTCAACACGGTCTCGCGCGCTTGCGCCCGAATGCCGTTCACCCGCGCCCGCACATCCCGCAGCGCCCGAATCGCATCCTGCAGCCGTTCCATCCGCGCCTCGGCGTCCGCATCGATCCAGTACGAATCCGCCTGCGGCCACGCTTCCACAATCAACGCATCACCCGGCTCGACAAGCTCATTAGCCCCGCGCCAGGGTGCCGCGTCATTGAGCTTCTTCCATAGCGCCTCCGTCACAAACGGCATCACGGGATGAAACAACCGCAAAATCTGATCCAGCGTCCAGGCCATCACTTGAATGGTGGGGGACCGGCTCTCAGCCGGTCGTGCATGCGACATCACTTGAATAGTGGGGGACCGGCTCTCAGCCGGTCGAACATGCGCCATCACTTGAATAGTGGGGGACCGGCTCTCAGCCGGTCGTACATGCTTGTCAGCCGTCGGCTCGGCGGGAGCCTCGCCCTCCCGGTTCGCCTGCAACTTCGGCTTCACCAACTCCAGATACCAATCGCAGAATTCGCCCCAGAAAAACGCATACAGCGCACTCATCGCATCGCTGAACTGATATGCCTCCAACCGCCGATCCACTTCGCGAATGCACCGCTGCAACCGCGACAGAATCCAGCGATCTTCAAGAGAGAGCTGCTCCGGCGCTAGCGTCGTGACAGACAGGCTGAGAGCCTGTCCTCCACTCTTCTGCTGAATCCTCGAATCCTCGGACCCTTGAATCCTTCCTTCTCGACCCTCACCCCTCGACTCCGACCCCTCGATACTCGGAATCACCAATCCCGTCGCCGCCTGCCAGAGCTTGTTGCAGAAATTCCGCCCCAGCTCGAATCGCTCCGACGTATCGAGCGCGACGCTGAGCTTGGCTTTCAGATCGTCATCCGCCCATGCGGTCGCGAACTCTTTGCCGCACGATTTGCACTTTGCCTGCTTGATATCGCGCGGCACTTTGTTGTGCGGCACGACGCTGCTGTGCGCGGTCATCTCATTGCAGTGCGGACACGCATACGAAATCGGCACGCGCGCGTCCTGCGTCTCGCCCGCCATCCCCGCGAGCGTATAGCGCATCGCGTCGGCCCCGTATCGTTCGATCAGATCGAGCGGGTCGAGTCCGTTGCCGGCGGTCTTGCTCATCCGCCGCCCGGTCCCGTCCTGAATGACCGGGTGAATGCACACATGCGGAAACGGCACCCGCCCGACGTTATACAACCCGGTCAAGACCATTCGCGCGACCCAGAGGCTGATGATGTCGCGGGCGGTGGAGAGGACGTTCGTCGGATAGAACGTGTCGAGGGTCGAGGGTTGAGGGTTGAGGGTTGAGGACGTATCGCCCGCATCCTCTCGGGAGGGCGAGGCTCCCGCCGAGCCGTCATAAGTCCCATCCCCAGATTTCTTGGCATTCGCATTTGTAGCGTCCTGTCCCGACGCGTCGGGATGCCGGACGCCGCGAGCTGGTGACATCTCCCGATTTTTTGCCGCCGCCTCAGCGCCGGGCGTCCCCACCGCTTCCTCATCCCGATAGCGATCGGGACGGCTCTGACCGTCCGCAGATTCGCGATGGTCGGCGCGCGCATCCGAACCCCCCGCGCCAAGCGGGGGGCCGGGAGGTTCATCGGCGGCGACGCGTTTATTCTCGGCACCGCTATCTGCATTCGCACAGTCTTGGCCCCGTGCTTGGCGCACGGGGTTCTGTTCCGGCCACCCGAACGTACTATGTGGCCACAACGCCGAGCTGAACCATGTGTCGAGGACGTCGGGGTCTTGCTCAAAGCCCGCATCATGTAGGTACCCTACAATCTCAGCGGAGTCTCCGACATAACAAACCTGCACTTTATAAGGTCCCGCAGTCTCCGGAAGTACTGGAATTAATCCGGGCTCATGATCTTCTTCGCGCAGCACTGTCCCTGTCGTGAGGTTGGTCACGCGCACATGCATGGCACCGTCGTCTTCACCCCAATTTTGCTGGATTAAGCCAATAATATTGCCATCAAAAAGTTTTTCGTCCCAATTCTCCTGTGTGAGGTCGAGCCGCTTCGTCCAAACCGGGATCCGATGCCCCCACCAAAGCTGCCGGCTGATGCACCAGTCGCGCTTTTCGCCCAGCCAGTCGAGATACGTCTTCGCATAGCGATCCGGGAAAAACCGCACGCGTTCGTCGCGCACCGCCTCCAGCGCCGGCTCCGCGAGCGGGGCCATCTTTACAAACCACTGCTCGCTCAACATCGGCTCGATCGGCGTCTTGCTGCGATCGCTGTGCCCGACCGGATGCTCGTGCGGCTCGGCCTTCTCCAGTTCGCCGGATTCTTCGAGGTCTTTAACAATCTGCTTCCGCGCCGCGTACCGCTCCATCCCCGCATACGCGCCGAACAACTCCTTCCCTTCGGCGTCGTCGCGAATCCGCCCGTCCTTGGTCAGGATGTTGATCATCGGCAACGCGTTCCGCTGCCCGCAGTCATAATCGTTCGGATCATGCGCCGGCGTCACCTTCACCACGCCGGTGCCAAACGCCGGATCAACCAACAA
>JBFWWY010000037.1:0-11826 GCA_050245935.1 Phycisphaerae bacterium
ATGCCAAAACGCGCGAACAGTTGATTGCAAATGACGTTGCGGTGCGTAGATCATCTGTGCATCGCCGCTGATAATAAACAATGAACCGGGGAGCCGAAGCCTGCCCAAATGAAATGCCGGGCGATTCGGCAGTTGATTCCTCACGATCAGCGGCAGGGCGGGATAACTATTGCCGAAGTATTCATACGTTGTCATGCCGAACAAATCTTCTTCGCCAGGCGCAAGAAAAGGCGTAGGGTTGAAGTATCCTTTGTCAGACGGGCACTCGAAGACCGGTGCGTCGAATTGTGTTTCCATGTCATACCCGACATAAGGATTCAACGGACGGCGCGCCTCCAGCAGCGTTACAGGGATCGGGCCGGCCGGCGTTTGCTGCTCATTTGGGAATCCTGCTTTTCCGCCGTAAGACCAACGCACGTTGGCATTTCCCCGGACGAAGCGGCCGTCGTGATCGTCAAAATACGCAATAGCCGCGATGCCGATCTGTCGGAGATTCGCGGCACATTTCGTTCGGCGCGCCTGCTCGCGAACGCCCTGCAAGCCGGGGAGAAGTATCGAGATCAGCAAGGCGATGATGGCGATGACGACGAGGAGCTCGATGAGGGTGAAGGCGCGGGGTGGTTTCACAACCCCTTCGGAGTGATAAGTCGAAGTGATGCGTTTGTTCATCACGGTCCCGCCGGCGGCTCTTCAGGCTGATACCAGTCCCGCAAATAACTGTAGTCGGCCGTCTGGCGAATGTATGGCTGGTTTTCGATCTCAATCTTTGTAAACGCGACATGGCCGTCGAGAAAGACGATGTTGACCAGCGCGCCTTCTTTGTCGTGCCATTTCCCAACTCGTCGGTTTAAGTGCCGCTGATGGGCAAACTGATGCTGATAGTCGCCGGCGAGAACGAACATTGCGTCGGGCACCCGTATCTCTTCAATGCGATACGGCCTGATGCGGCATTGACTATCCAATCCGCGGTTCGTAATCGCACTGTTCATGGGATAGCTATTCCCCAGATGGTTGTATGCCGAATCGTTAATCGGATCGATCTCGGAGGGCATCGCGGAATAAATCCCTTTGTCCGACGGACATTCGAAGACGCCTTTATCTTTTTTGCTGACGACGAGATCGTAGGCGAGATATGAGTTAAGCGGCCGCGGTTCAAGAACGTATAACGTTCCGCCGGCACCCATCGCCTGCACCTCGCCAAGTTTGCCGCCATAATAAAGGTGCGAATTTCGGACGTGGCAGGACAAAGTGTCAGGCGTCATAAAGCTGTCATGATTTTCATTGAGATATTCGTGCCACGCCATCCCGATCTGTTTGAGATTCGCAGCGCACTTGGCCCGGCGCGCCTGTTCGCGCACGCCTTGCAAGGCGGGGAGTAAGACCGAGATCAAGATCGCGATGATCGCGATGACGACGAGCAATTCGATGAGCGTAAACGCGGAGCGTTTTTCTCCCGCGGCGCGGAACATGTTACGTGACCTCTCGTGCGCGTCGGACCTGACACTTTCTTGAGATGATCGGCCAAACCGCGCTTCGAAATCCAGTTCGTCGCTGGAATTGCGACATCCATCCCGGCTGTCCAATATGCATTATATAGGACATAGGATGTAAAACCAAAGAATTAATTTGGTTTCGCAATGCTGTGGCCCAGTGCGAGCCTGTGGATGCGGCACGGCGGAGGTCCGCCGCCGCTGGTTGATCGTGCTGCACCGCACGGTGCGTCCGAATTCAGAAACTTCTTCTTGAGATTTTCGCTGTGCCCTTTGTAGAGTGGGAGGCGCGGGAAGCTGCAGCAGCTTTCCAGGACGACGCACAATACGCCACATATTCGCGGGAGAAGGCCCAGCATGGCACATACGTCACGACACCTGATTTTTGCCGTTCTGTTGTTCGGCGGATTCATTGCAGTTTCCGCCGCGTCCGGCCAGGAAGGTGCGTGCTGCATCGAATTGTCCTGCGTGGACGGCCTCGCGGCTGCTGATTGCGCGGACAATGGCGGGATCTGGCAGGGGGCCGATGCCTTGTGCGCGAATCTGGCGTGTACGCCGGAGCCGCCATGTCCGCCGGGTGCGCGGCTATTCCTGAATGAGGACAATTGCGGGGCCTACGTCAACACGATTTTTCAGACGTGCTGCGTACCGCAGATCACGCCGCCGGTTTGCTCATTGCGAGCCGGTTTTTCCGCGGTCTGCGCGTCCGCTTCCGCCCAGGACGGCATCCGCGATCAGGATCTCTGGTCGTTCAGCCCGACCGTGGATCAACAGTTGACGCTGTGTGTCACCGCGCCGTTTTACGCACATGTCCAGTTTATCGAATCCAGCAATCCGCAATTTGTCGATGTTTGTGAACTGCCCGGCGACGACATCGTCGGCGAAGTATTCGGCGTGCCCGGCGCGCAATCCTGCCTTTCCGCTTGCGTCCGGGCCGGCGGGACGTACGGCATTCTTGCGACCGTGGTGGATGCCAACGGAATGCCATTGCTCGACGGCGTCGCATGTGCACGATATCTGCTGCAGGCCTTTGTCGATGTCTGCCCCGAAGGCGCCTGCTGCTTTTCTCCTTCCGGCGATTGCGAAATTCTGACCGAAATCGCTTGTGCCGACGCGGGTGGGGCCTTTCTGGGTGCCGGACTGGTATGTGACGACGTCGCGTGTGAACCAAATGTCCAATTCTGCGATCCAAATTGCGACGGAGCGCGATCCGTCGCCGACATTGGCTACTTTGTCACCGCGCTCGCGCAGGGAGAAGCGGCGTGGACCTCTCTGTTTCCCAAGAGTCAACCCAGTTGCACGTTTGAGTCGAATGATATGAACGGTGACGGCTTCATCACCGTTGCGGATATCAGCGGCTTTGTCGATTGCCTGACCAGTGGGGGTTAATGCGCAAATACAGCGCATTCTCCGGCCTCCCAGTCATCTCCAAACTTTACCAGTACCCGCGCGATGTTATCATTCGCTTTCAGTTGCCGCGCTTTCGCGCTTCGAATAGTCCGCCATCCCTTCCACTTTCAGCGCGGCAGGGCCGAGGCGATCGTTGATGAACGCACCACCGGGCAGCGGTTCGTAGAGTTCAATCGCGATCTGGGAAATCGGCATCGGTGACCCTTCGATCTTGTTTTCTTTTGCCATGGTGATGGAAGCGATCACCATGATCGGGCCTTTGTGGTCGTGCAAATGTTCAAGTGGTTTGCGGAAATTGTCGTTCCCGAACGATTTCATCGTTTGCTGGTGCATGTCGCTGTAATACCAGCGCAGCACAGCTTCTTTGTTTTCGAACCAGGCGAAGATCGCATTTTTCCCATCACTGAAGCGCGCGGTCTTCACGCCGATGCAGCCTTCAGTCGCGTTCAGGCCGCTGACGAGGTCAGGCATGCCGCCGGTGTCGGCGCGTTTTTGTTTGTCCTCGGCCGTCTGTGCGGTCAGGAAAGGGAACAAAAGAATTCCGGCGACCATACCGAGCGATTTGTACATCCAATTCTCCTTTACGAGGTACGAGAAAGCGAAACCCGGCCGAGACCTGTGAACGCGAACATCATATTAGCCCGTAGGAAAAAAAGTGGCCGTCCACGGCAGGGCTTACGAATCCATACGGGCCGACGCGTTCGCGGGATGTTCCTGAAAAGGGTAGCACAACGGCGCGGCACAAGGAATTTGTCGTCGCGCGGGAAGCATTTTCTTCGCGGCAGTAGCCGACCTTCGGGATGAACCGTCTCCTTGAATGATTGGAAGCGTGGATGCATGCATGCGGTGTACCGGTGGTGAGAGAAATCAGATGACATATCTTCGCAGGACGGGTGGTGTGACGTGAAACAGGCAGTCCGGCTCGAAAACGGCAGTGAACTCCTGACCAGCAATGAATGGCAGGCACTACGGCGGCAGCTTGCGCTCAGTCCGCGCGAGCTCCAGGTGATTCAGCGAATCTGTGATGACGAGAAAGAGGTCGGGATCGCGGCCAATCTCGGCATTTCAGTTCATACCGTCCACACACACATCGAGCGGATTTATCGCAAATTGGGTGTCAGCAGTCGCTGCGCCCTCGTGGTGCGGATTTTCAGCCGGTATCTCGAAAGTATCCGCCCTGTTCGTCTTGCGACATAGCAGCGCAATGTTGCAACGTTCCGGCTTTTCTGACGACGCAAGGTCTCCTTGTGGCCGGAATTTCTGTGCCCGCGACTTCCTCTTGACCGTTTGCAGAAACCTCGGCGTGTCGGCTTAGCAGGTGACAGTCCGAAAAACGATGTTTTGCGTCGCGCGTTCGCGTAAGGTGGATCGCGCTGCTTCTCCCGTCCAAACACATTTCTACATTGAAGGAGCGAATGATGAAAAAACAGAAATGGTGGCGCGCACTGCAGTTTTGCGGTCTGCTCTTTGCCGTTTCCAGCGCCGCTGCGCAACAGAACCGGTTCACCCATCAAGGCAGGTTGCTCGATTCGACCGGCATGCCGCTCGACGGCGTCGTCGATCTTTCCTACACCGCATTCAACGACCCCGTTGCCGGCGACAATCTCGGCTCTTCCGGAAAAGACGGAGTATCCGTCAGCGATGGCTTGTTCACAGCGATCGTTGATCTGCCGGGCCGTATTTTTGACGGCAGTGATGTGTGGCTGGAAATTTCGGTCAACGGCACGGTCCTCAGCCCGCGCGTGCAGATGACTGCTACGCCGAATGCGCTGTTCGCGCGGGAAGCCGCCGGTTCCAGCGGAGATTTTCGCGTTTCCAATCTCGGAAGCTCGGGACAGGACGGCGTCCGCGTGATTTTCGGCGATGGGCCTGATGATCTTTGCACGATCGGTGTCGATCCGAATCTGTCCGGGATTATCGTCAATGATCCCGGTGGCCTGCGCGTGCGCAACCTCGGGAGCTCCGGACAGGATGGCGCAAGCCGCATCGTGTTCGGTCCGACCGATGACTGCTCGATCGGGGTCGACCCGCTGCTGCCGGGTCTGACGGAACGTGATCCGACCGGTTTTCGTCTTCTCGGTCAGAACAATGAAGGCTGTCGCTTGATCTTCGGACCGACGTTGGATTGCACGATTGAGGTCAATCCGCAGGGGCCTCCGGGTCTCACTCTCCGGGATGTCAATTGCGTTCGCGTTCTGAATCCGCTCCCCAATCTGCCGACGAAGCTTCTCTTCGGGCCCACCGATGATTGCAGCATTGGAATTGATCCGATGCTGCCGGGCTTGACCGAGCGCGATCCGACCGGCTTTCGCTTGCTCGGCCAGAACAACCAGGGCTGCCGACTGATCTTCGGTCCGACGATGAATTGCACGGTTGAAGTGCAACCGGATGGTCCGCCGGGGCTCTTGCTGCGCGACCCGAGCGGAATCCGGATCCTGCCGCCGCTCCCGCAATTGCCGCCGGTGTTGTTGTTCGGACCCACGGACGACTGTTCCATCGGCGTCGACCCGTCCCTGCCGGGCCTGACCGTGCGTGATCCGGGCGGCCTTCGCGTACGCAATTTGGGCAGTTCCGGGAAAGACGGCGTGAGCCGACTCGCCTTCGGTCCGACAAACGACTGCGCTATTGTCGTCGATCCCAATTCTCCCGGCATGCGCTTGCGCGATCCCGGCGGCATCCGCATCATCAATCCAGACCCCACCGGTCCCGCGACATTGCTGTTTGGCGATTCGAATGCCTGCCGTATCGAAGCATCGCCGAATGACGGCATGATCGTCTATGAGCAAAACGGTGTCACGATTCTCAATCCACTGCCCGGTGCACCTTCGGTGCTTTCGTTCAGTCCGAATGGCGAATGTCGTTTTGAAGCTGTTCCGGGACAGGGCATGATTGTCTATGAACAGAATGGCGTTTTCTTCGAATCGCAGGTCGGGATCAGCTTGCCGCCAGGGCAGCCGGTTCAGTTCGGCATACAGCTCAATCCCGCACTCGGCCAGCGTGGTTCGGGCTTTGCGGCGCAGTGGATCGAAGCGTCGTCGCTGCGTTTCAAAGAGAACATTCGCCCGATGGACGATGCGCTCGCCATCATCGACCGTCTGCAGAGCGTGCGCTTTGACTGGAACGCGGATCATGGTGGTGCGGCGGATATCGGCTTCGTCGCCGAGGATGTCGGGGCGGTATTGCCCGAAATCGTCGCCTGGGAAGATGACGGTGTGCATGCGAAAGGCATGGACTACGGCAGGCTCACGGCGGTCGCAATCGCGGGTATTCAGGCGCAGCAGCAGTCGCTGCAAGATTTGCAAGCGGAAAACACCTCCTTGCGTGCCGAAGTCGACCAACTCCAGCGTCAGATGGCCGAAATTCTTGCGAAACTGGGAGATTCAAACTGAAAACGGGTCAGGCCGCCCGACGGGTTCGCGCGACAAGCGAGGGCCCGCGCCTTCCATCGATCGGATGCAATTGCATTCATCGCAGGAAGGCCAGGATGCATCGGACAACTTCGAAGGATCGTGCCGATGTCGGCATGAGGCGCGTTCGAAGCATTGATTGAACCGGCGGCTTTTCTTCCGAGGAGAATATGATGTTCAGCAAACAGAACCGGCAGCGCGCGTTGGAATTTGCACTTGCGCTGCTGCTCGGCTGCACCGTTGCGCAGGCCCAGCAGTTCGAACTGGATTGGCAAACCATCGACGGCGGTGGCGAATCCGATCTTACGGGCGGCGCATTCGTCATGCATTGCACCTTCGGTCAGCACGACGCCAGCGGACCGCTCACGAATCCACAGTTCTCGATGACCGGCGGCTTCTGGGCCGGTGTCGAGCCGAATGTGGGAGGGCTGGTCGGCGATCTGAATTGCGACGGCTTTATCTCCGTCAGCGATATCGGGCCGTTCGTCCTCGCGCTGACAAATCCGCAGCAGTACGCAATCCAGTTTCCCGAATGTGACATCAACAACGCCGACACCAATCACGATGGTTTCGTGACCGTCAGCGACATCGGGGCATTTGTGGCGCTCCTCACAGGAGGTTAATGCTGCGAACTGGTTGAGACAGGATACTGTCGTTTTCAAGGGCCCCTCGCGCTGCGCGAGGGGCATTGAGAAATCCACCGAGGCAGGTATCGGGATGCGCCTCGTTCAGTCCATGGCAGCACTCGCGATGGCCGTCGCGGATGGATCATCCACGCCTGCGATTCGCATCTGTTTGTCGTATTCCATCTGGAACGAGTAACGCACGCGGTGGCAGTTGAGCTTATTTGATTCCGCGTCCGCAACAATATCCCATCTTAGAATTCCGTTCGGCTTTTCTTCCCGGGTGAACGTGGGATCATCCGAGAGAGCGTCTTTGCCGTCCCGGAGCGTTACTTTCAACGTTTCTTTTTTATTGGTGTTGGGCAACCGATCGTACACGCGGATCGCCTGCTGGCCGTTGGTGAAATTCTCGATGATCAGATCGTAAGTCATGTCGACGATGCGATTACCGCCCTGGGTTTTCTCATCTTTGCTGACAAGCTCCCGCGCAGCGCGCAGTGAAGCGTCAATCCCAAAACCCGCCTGGAACGTTTCGCCGATCGCGACGGTGGGCAATTCGCCTTTGCCGACGAAGCGACCATCGAGATAAGAAACCGTCGGTCCCGCCAGCAAGACGAGCTTACTCAAATTCGTCGACTGTGCTTCGTTGTAGACGAATGAAGTCAGAACCGGCTTCGCAACTTTAAAATATTCAGCCGGCATCGTCAGTGCCGCGATCTGCACCGCCTGACGATCGGGACGATTCGGAATGCTGGTCAGTCCGGCGAGCACATACGCAACTGAAATGCCTTCTTCGGCCTTCAGTTCCTGCTGAATCTGTTTGACCGCTTTCTCGTCGTAGCCGTATTCGTACGCCTGAATCTGTCCCGCGACCGTGTTTAGCTCCTCCGAATTATCTCGCGCATTGCGAAAGCGATCGTCGTTAATCGAAATGAAACTCTGATGGAGGGTGCCAGCCGATTGTCGCTGTACCTCGAATCGCGCAAATTCCGGCTCCGGCGATGCGCTGGTCAGCGAGATTTCCAGTGGTGACATCGTCGGTGCGCCGGCGATCAGCGCCGGCGAAGCTGTCGAAAGTATAATCTCCACATCTTTCCAATCCTCACCCGTTCGTTGCTGAATGCTCGCGGTATAGTCGACGGCGATTGACGCGGTGCTTTCTTCACCGCGTATCGTGTAGGACGGTGACCAAGTCGCGTTGTTCACGAGATAGTGCAGCAGAACCCGGCCGTCGGCCTGACCGTCGTTGCCGATCGCCACCACCGCCTCCCGAAGTTTCGTGGTGCAGCCGGACGCGATTTCGCTGCGCTTCTGTGTCAGCAATTGCTTTTGCTTGTGAATGTCGCGCGTCTTTTCATCGATATCGAGCAATTTCGCAGCGATTTTGTCTCGTTGGGTGGAAATGTAGTCCGCGAGGCTTTCCAGCGATTTCGCGTCAAGTGTGCCGGTCGCGAGGTCCGCCGCTGCCCGTTCCGCGGAAAAGTTCTCCATCTTGTTGAGGAGATGCGTGCGCTGATTCGCGACTTCACGTTGCGATCCCAATGACCTTAACTCAGCTTCGATTGTCTCAAGCTTCTCGTCGAGTGCGCGAACTTCTTCCCGCGCGTCCTGCTCTACCGTTCGCTCGCGATACCGCACCGACCGAATGCTCACGCCGTTTGCACCCTCGGCGTAGACGGATTCCGGGACGATGGCCTCCGGAAGGTTTGACATCACGATTTCGACAACATTCGCGTCAGGATCAATCTCGACGGTACGCGTCACCAGTGCCTGTCCCTGATACACCGTCACAGACTCGATGGTCCCGTCGCTTGTGGCCAGCGAAGCGGGCGCGAGTGCGGCAACGGAAATTAGCCCAGCCAGTAGTGAGTTCGCGAACCGTCGCATGAGAGTCTCCTTGCGGAAAAGTGTAGGATTGGTCTCGTCTCGTTCTCGCGCAGCGCGTACCGATGGCGCTTCGCTTCTCAACTTGATACGCCTGCAACCGCCACCGGTTCCGCACAATTCGGCGGAGCTTCGGGGTCGCGCGGGTGCGAAATGAAACTTACTCTGAGGAATGTCGCAGATGGCGTCCTTTTCGTCTCGCTGGCATCCACCCATCACTGCGTTACGATTGTTCGCAACGAACTACAAAAACCGACACGTATCGCAGCAAAAACAGGAAGCTCATGACGACCCAGACCATCCGCACCCGTTTCGCGCCCTCGCCGACCGGCCATCTTCACGTCGGCGGTGCCCGCACCGCGCTCTTTAACTATCTCCTCGCGCGTCGGCTCGGCGGAAAGTTCATCCTTCGCATCGAAGATACGGATCAGACCCGTCACGTCGCGGGCGCTGAGCAACAGTTGCTGGAAGATCTACGCTGGCTCGGGCTGCAATGGGATGAAGGCCCGGACGTCGGCGGCGACCGCGGCCCGTATCGTCAGAGCGAATGCCTCGACAACTACACGAAGGTCGCGAAGCAGTTGCTCGACAGCGGCAATGCCTACTACGCGTTCGACACCCGTGAAGAACTTGACGCGCAGCGCAAAGCCGCCGAAGCGAAAAAGGAAAACTACGTCTATCCGCGACCAGAGAAGTTTCCCAGCGAACAGGAAGCAGAAGCCGCGCGGGCCGCGGGCCGACCCGTCGTGATCCGTTTCAAAATGCCGGACGAAGACATCACCGTCGTCGACAGCATCCTCGGTGAAGTCACGATCCGCGCGAACGAATTGCAGGATTTTGTTATCGTCAAAGCCGACGGCTGGCCGACGTATCACTTCGCGGTCGTCGTTGACGATGAGGCGATGGGTATCACGCACGTCCTGCGCGGGCAGGAACACCTGATGAACACGCCGAACCACGTCGCGCTGCAACGGGCCCTGGGCTATCGCACGCCAGCATTCGCGCATCTGCCGATCATCCTCAACATGAGCGGCTCAAAAATGGGCAAGCGCGACAAGGACAAAGCGGTGCGCGAGGCGGTTGGCATCGCGCTGAAATCGAACGCGATTGACGAAAATACGCTGCTGCAGATCGCCGACTGCGAGGAGTACCAGCAGTTCGCAGACTGGCGCAAAAGCAAAACACAGCTCGAGCCGGCGGCGCTGAAGCGGCTCGCGCTGGCGCTGAATATCGCGCTCCCGGAAATTCAGGTCGCCGATTTTCGCGAGAGCGGCTATCTGCCGAGCGTGCTGATGAATTTTCTCGCGCTGCTCGGTTGGTCGGCGGGGGATGATCGCGAAAAATACACGCTCGACGAGCTTTGTGAGGCATTCAGCGTCGAACGCATCGGCAAAACAAACGCCAAGTTTGATCGCGACAAGCTGCTTTCATTCAACACGGACGCGCTGGCGACGCTCGAAGCCGACAAAAAGCGCGCGGCGTTCAAGGATTATCTCCGCTGCAACCCCGCCAGCCCGCTCGCGCCGCTCGATGATGCCACACTTTCGCGCCTGCTCGAATTGTGCGAGGGAATCCGCACCTTTCGCGACATCGAAACAAAATGCGGCGCGCTCTACGCACCGGACGGCCAGCTTGTCTACAGCGAGAAAGACGTCAAGAAATGGCTGCTCAAAAATGACGTCGGCGTGACGGTGTTGCGCGAGATTCGCGGCAAACTCGAAGCAATGGAAGATTGGAACGCCGTCGCGCTCGAAGCGCTTCTCCGCGCCTACGGCGAAGAGAAGCAGCTCGGCCTCGGCCAGGTCGCACAGCCGCTGCGGATCGCCCTCACCGGCGGCACAATCTCGCCGGCGATCTTCGACACGCTGGAACTCATCGGCCGCGCGCGAACGCTCGCGCGGATCGACCGCTGCGTGCAGGCGGTGACTGCCGCTTAGCTGCAATACGGAGAAAGGCAACCACGGAGGCACGGAGACACGGAGGGGGAAGAGAGAATCAGAATCCTCATGGGCTGGGCATTGCCCAGCTTCTCCGCAGTGCGCCGGCGTCCATTGCCAAATAGAATCGCACCAAAAATCCACTCATAATCGTGCTTCGGACGCTGGGCTTTTCACGTACAATTCAACCGATGTCGCGCGAGGCGGATTTACTCGAACGGGCCGTGAGCGGTGACGACGCGGCGCTGGATCTGCTGCTCCTGGGAATCCATGGGCGGCTGCGGTCGTCCCTTGCGCAGCGAATTCCCGCGAAAATGCAATCGGTGATCAGCGTGGAGGACGTGCTCCAGGACGCGTATGTTCTGGTCTTCCGCGAAATTCGCCGGTTCGAGCCGCAGCACGAAGCGGCATTTTATTCGTGGGTGGCGAAAATCGCCGAGAACCGGCTGTTCGACGTCATCAAAGCCGAGAACGCGGAAAAGCGCGGCGGAGGGCACGTTCGCGTCGGCCAGCAACCCGCGACGACCGATGCGCCGGCCGCGTGGCTGGAGTTTCTCGCGGTCCATGAACGCACGCCGAGCCGGTCGGCGGCCGGCATTGAGGCCGCCCGCATCATCCACGACGCACTTTCCGGCCTCTCGCCGGATTATCGTGAGGCACTGCGGCTGCGATACATCGAAGGCCTGCCGGTCGCGCAGACCGCCGAGCGGATGAACCGGTCGGAAGGGGCGGTCTGCCTTCTCTGTCATCGCGGTCTGAAGCGGCTGCGCGAGTCGCTCGGCGAATCAGCGCGATTTTTTCTTTCACGAGCGTAAGGCTGTGGCGCGGACTTCGTTGAATAGGGTAACGTGACCCGGTCATATAGAAATCTCGGTATGTCGGCGCGGATTTCAGTTCTTCCTACGCGATGACGTTATGAAAGAAACCACGAGCGATTCGCCCCTCGAACAGAAACTTGTCGAAATCCAGCAATTGCTCGATTTTTACGTTGATCGACGGCTCGCAGGTGAAGCCGTTTCGGATGTTCAGTTTCTTCAATCGCATCCGGAGCTGATGCCCGAGCTCGAGTCCGAAC
>JBFWWY010000038.1:0-11793 GCA_050245935.1 Phycisphaerae bacterium
CAACGTTCCGCCGTTGACGTGCGTACTGGTGTACGTCACCGTGCTGCCGGCATCAGCGGTGAGGGTCGCTCCCGCGTTTTCGACAAGCGACCCATTGAAGAACAAGTTCCCGCCGCCCCGCGCGCGCATGATGTTGTTGTTGATTTTCGGGTTGTGGGTGTTGAATTCGAGTTCGCCCTCATTGGCCTCGACAACTCCGTTGTTTACTACCCGGCAATTGATAAACGCGTTCCCGATGGCTGTATCCGCATTGGTCGTGATCGTCTGATTCGGGCCAATCGTAAGTACATCGGCCGTGCCACTTACGATCGCATTGATGCGGCTGTCATCGTTTCCTTCCAGGCGAAGTTGCCCGCTGCCCAGGAGCGCGACCGGTCCATCGATGCCAACGTCGTTCACATTCGCTCCAATTTCGCGAAGGACGATCTCACCGTCATTGACGATCGTTCCCTTGAGTGTGATGCGCTGACCCGTTGCGTCGACAGCTTCGACCGTCGCGCCGCTGCCGATCGTCACTGTTTCGCCGGTACCGTCAAAGGTCACATCGAAGATGTCGACAGCAAACACGCCGCTCCCACCCAATGTGCCCCCGACAATCGTCGCACCGGACAAGCCGACGGTGCTTGTGGCGTCAGCCTCGATGTCCGCACCGTTATTGTCGATCGTGGTCTGGAGCCGCAGAAAGCCACCGTTTACCGCCCGCATCAGGTTGGCGTTGATTTTCGGATGGGTCTCCAGGTCCAGTTGCCCTACATTCGCTTCGATGATGCCGTTGTTGGTCACGCGGACCTGAATAAAGCTCTCATCCGTCAAGGATAACGATGACGTCGTGATCAATTGGTTCGCACCCACGACCAGACGATCCGTTGCACTATTCAATCCCGCAAGAATTCGATTGTCATCATTAGAATCAAATAGCAGCATCCCACTGCCGTTCAGAGGCACCTCGCCCTGAATAAGAAGCTGCTGCGCGCCGCCGGAGACGGAGTCCGCGATGCGAAGCACGCCGTCATTCAAAATGCTCCCTGTCACCGTGAGGTTTCGGCTCCCGCTCGACATGTCGAGTTCATCGTTGGCGTCGATTGTCAGGTTCGCAATTGAAATCGTGGTATCGAACAGCACGCTCGACGCAGCAGCGTTGCCGTTGTCAATCAGGACATCAGCGCCCGCGGTCGGCGAGCTGCCGCCCCACAAGGCACCGTTTGACCAGTTTCCTGTCCCGCCGGACCAGATAAACGTACCCGCATCGGCTGCACTTGCAGCACAACCCGCAGCCAGAAAGACGGATTTGAGTATCTTGATTGCGCGCATCATCTTCTCCCATGCTGGTTTCAAGTCATGAAATGAAAAGGTGCCGCCGATCAACGCAGGGGATCCCCCGCTGGCGGTGCTGCCTTTTGCCCTCCAGCACTACAGTAGCAAATTCAGGATCGTTTTTTAACAGAATAATTGTGTCAATTTGCCGAATGTTTGGTTCGATAATCATGGCTACGTGCCGATAATCGCCTGTTCACCCTCACCAGCGGACGAAAATCAGCACCCGCTTGAAAGGCTTCTAAATTGCTGCGTGCGCCTGCACGAAGCGCAAATACTTCAACGCCGACATGATGTCGAATACCGCACCACGATGCATTGTCCTATCGTTTCGGGACGTGGCGTAACGTCAACACAGGGCACTGCGCTTTCCGCATGACTTCCTCTGCAACGCTGCCAAGCAACAGCCGCGAAATCCCCGTTCGACCGACCGTTCCCATCGCGATCATACTGACGCCTTCCGTCGTAGCGACCTTGAGAATCTCGTCGGCGGGGTCGCCGCGCAGCAGTCGGGTCTCATGCGGGATGTCGCCAAGCGCATCGGACACGGCGCGCAGCTTTCGCTCGGCCGTCTCCTGAGAATCAAATGCCGTGCCATGATGCAGCATCCCCTCACCCGTCGTACTGGAGGGCACACTCAGCACATGGACCGCCAGAATCGAAGCGTTCTGTGCCGCGGCGAATGCGCGAACCTGTGCCAGCGCCATCTCGCTGGATTCAGAAAAATCAGTGGCAAACAGTACTTTTCCCTGGGTCATTATTTACTCCCGCGGCAGCACGACCAAACTTCTGAATCATTCCTCGACGCACGCAGCGCCACCGTCGGATTGTACAGAAATTTCGGGCATCTCGCCCCTACGCAACCGCGTTTCACCTCAGTATGACCAACCTGAAATTTGAATGCCTCCAAGAGAGCCCCGGACTTCCGTGTCCGGCGGCTGATCGGCATCGAGAAACGCGCGTCGCTCAAGCGGCGAGTGACACAGATCGACATCGCTCGATTGCGTGGGGCAGGACCGCGTCAACGGTAGACAAAATCCATCACTCGTCTTCACACGAGGCCGCGACGTAGTGATCCTCGCCTGCAACCGTCGCGTGATCGATGAACCACGTCGGCGAATTCGGTTGCAACGCATAGACGACACCCGGCGAACCGCCGGCGACGAGTTTCATCAGACTGCAGATTCGCGGCGTCCGGTTCTCGCCAATAATGAATCCGTCCGGATCGATCGGGTTGGCGGGGTCCGTCGGTACCGCGACTTCGAAGTGCAGATGAACGCCGCCGGCAAGACCGACGTCCCCTTCCACCCCGATAATGTCTCCGGCCTGAACCATATCGCCCACCGCGAGATGCGATGGAACACTGTTCTGCAGCGGATGCGAGTACTTCGTCATCTCCACAATCTGCCACTGCGGCGGATCGTCATCGCTGAAAAACCCGTGAGAAATCCACACGTAGTTGTTCACGTCTGTGGGCTCAGCATTCGAATCGACAATGGCTTCGATTCTGCCGTCGCGGGCAGCGACCAGATTGTGCGGCTGACCGGTCGGAATGCCGACCATGTCGTAACGTCCCGGCGCGTTCGGATGCGTCAGATCATCGCCGGTCACACGTACTTTCGTCCCGTCCTCGTACGGAATTCGATAGGAATATTGGGATTCCGGAACTGCGCCGGGCCTCTGATAAGTAAAGACCACCCAATATTCGCCGTCGCCATCAGGAATTTGAAACAACTGGGTTGTTTCAAAGCCGGCAAACTTCACGCCGAACTGAATTTGTCCACCCACCGTGCTGTGCAACTGCTCGGTTGTCGCCGAAACGGTGACGACTCCCTCCACCGCTGCAAAATCACCGGCTTCCGAATCGGCAGGGATCGGCACTTCGACGTTCTCCGCAAGAAAGCCGTCCAACAAAATGCGCCATTCAACCGGTCCGCTGATGTCCCCCGCAATCGCACTCGCGGGGATTCGTAACAACAAGCGAAAAGTCTTACCCGATGTGGCTGGTTCCGGATCCATCGGCCTGCAACCGCAGCACACCAGCAACGGAATCGCCAAAGCGCGAAAGCAATAATTCCTGAACATCTCTGGTCTCCTTGTTCTGCGCCCGGCAGATTTCATTGGAGCCCCGTTGTTCCGTTCGTCGCTGCTTCACCGCGAAAGTTCTGCACAACCGCGTTTCTTCCTGCAGAATCTCGCCGATCCCCTGTACACGGGCATGTTGCGAGATTTCTGACCGTGGGTGGCCGAAAGATACAGTTCGCTGGGTACGTGCAACGCTCGCGGAGCGAATCTCAACGACGTTCGGTGGGAGTTTTCGTTCCGTGAAGCGAGAGTAAATTCAATCGCTCACGCGACATTTCGAAAAATTTGGGAAATGCCTCGCCAAACGACGGAAACCTCTGAAATTCGTTCGCTTAGAGCGTTGTAAATCCAACTGTAGCGGCCGTGCCTCCGTGCCGGCCGTAGAATTCCAGTATGCGTTCTACGTCAGGCCGCTACGGTTCAACTGAAAACGCTCTAGGAAAAAAATCAGCAACGTTTTCGGAAATCCTTCGATAATGCTCGCGCGAGAATCTCGCAGGCATCGGTGAACCGATCGACGCACTTTTCGGTAAGGAGCCGCAGATGGACGACCTGGTGTACAATGGCAAAGTACTGAGTTGGCCGGCGCGCAAGAAAAGCTGGAAAGCCACCAGCGGGATGGACGCGAGCTCCGAAACGGGTTTTGTCGACCACCGCAACGAGAAGTATCAGAAAGTGAAGGACGCCGGTCCGATCCCGGAAGGCAAATACATCCTCAGCCTGAGCGAGGAGGGCACCGCGGTGAACTTCCGGAAATCAGCCGGCGGCTGCGACCTCGCGTCGCATCGCGGCATTCAACAGATTCCCCGTGCCGCGACCGGCAACGCGAGCGCAGTCTGCGATCCCTACTTCGCGAACTGGGGATGGAACCGCGTCCGACTTCAACCCAGCGGCAACAATCACAACGCGAGCAAATTCGGCCGCAGCGGCTTTTACATCCACGATTCCAGCAAAGGCTATTCCCACGGCTGCATCGAAACCGAGCAAAGTTTCTTCGGCGAACTACGCGCCGAATCGCGGGCCCGCGCCAAGGGCAAGAAGAGCATGATTCTCCGCCTGCTCGTCGACTACGCCGCCGGCCAATCGACCTATGGCGGGACGAAGAAGCCCTGATCAACGACAGGCTTCACGATATTCGCATCGACCGTTATTCCGAATGGTCGCGCATTGCAAATTCGATGGCTTGCGTTTCTCCCGGGGCAAGCGTTGTCTGAAAGTCGTATGCATACTCAACGGCCTGTCCCATGTCCAAAACGCGCCCGATGACGCATCGTCCGGCGAATAGCCCGTCTAAAGAGAAGCTGCCGTCGCTTTCCGTTCGAATGAGACATTCATTCGTAACGCGGATGCCTTGGACCATCGTGGTAGTGGTGACATGAAGCTGAACCGCATTCGTGATATTGGTCACTTTGCCGTAAATTCGCGCCCACGGTTGCAACGACACCAGCGACTCGCTCGTCGCCGTTGGCCGAAAGTGTGCATACCCCTTTTCGCTGGTAATCAGGATCATGGCGGATTCGTTTTCAAGCGGATAGGAGAACCGATTGCCACGGAGCGCGATTACCCGAGGTTGTCGGGCCCCGCCCATCCGTGGGTCCAGCCGTCCATTCTGCAACAACACGGCGGGTTCATTACCCTCACACACAAATGCAAGCACCTTCATATCCGTTAGGTCGGAGGGCGCAACCGCAATTTCCCATTCCATGCGGGGGGCTGGCTCCAGCCGAAATGTGTCGCTGATGTCTTCGCCGCGCGGGACGTATGCCGCACTGGTGATGGACCGATAGCCTTCGGCCTTTACGCGAACATACACGGCTAGGCAATCGTACATTGTTGTCTTTTCGAAGGTTCCGTCGCGATAATCCCCGCCATTTGTCTCCCAAAAAGTGCCCGTTCGATCTGGAAGGTCGTATCCCAGGACGGCTTCAAATCGATCCATCGGTTTCCCGGTACTCGCGTCCAATACTGATCCGCGGAACTGTGTGGCGGGCAACGCTACGATTTCGTGCGGTTCTGCTCGCGGCAGAAGCCCTGCGACTTTCTTGCGCAAAATGCCGTCACCGCCTTGAATGGAAACGTCGATCGGCACCCGCGGCGCATCGGCCCACTCAAACTTGCCGGCTTCGTCCGTCTCGCAGCGATAACCGGTTAGAGCGCCAGCGCCGACTGCGGTAAATAGCACGAACACGCCGTGGATTGGCTTTCCGCTCTTATCCACGACCCGACCGTGGAACGGCAGCACCGGCAGCATTGTCAGCGTGACGGTCGCTGCCTCCCCTTCAAGCGAAACAATTCCCTGCTGCGGTGCAAACCCCGCACAACTAGCCTCGACGACAACAGCAGTCGGCACCGGATCCGTGGAAAGCTGTTGCAGCGTTTCCGACGGCCGAACATCGGTCAGTTCGAAACGCCCGTCGGCGTCCGTCATGATTTTCAATGGCACCGCGCAGCCGGACTCAGCGGGCTGCCGCTGCGCGAAAACGCCGGCACCCGCAATCGGTTTCCCCTTCTCATCTACCACCCTGCCGCGAACCGTGCTCTGGCGCGCCGGCTGATCGTCTTTCGGCAGTACGAATCGCCGCTTCTGCTCCTGCAATTCCGCCAGTGTCAGACGGTCAACTGACTGCTTGAAAAAGTTCTGCGTATACGCGGGGTGAACGAGTAATAGCGAAATGTGCTCGTCTGCGGCGTCGTAAGGTAAATTATTTGAGGCAAAGCGCCCTCGTTCATCTGTAACAAAAGGTTCGGAAGAATTCATTGCTAATTCGCCCGGCGGACGCGTGCCCGACCGATGCGGAAAATATCGCACGTCTACACGCACGTCCGGGATTGGTGCGCCTTCCTCATCGACGACGAAGCCGCCAATTTCAACCGTCGGCGGGATGCGAATCTCCACATCCGCGGCGAGGTTGGCACGCGGCGCTTCGTTCATGGTTGCGCGTCGCCAGACCCAGACGCAGGATGTGTAACCTTCCTTTTCCCAGCGAATGTTGATCGAATCAGGCTGAAAACCGTCGAGTTCGATCGTGCACTTTCCATCCGGGCCCGCGACCCCTTCCTTTTCCACGTGTTCGCGCAACGCGATGCTCAATTGAGAAGGGTCGGCAAAAGACGCCGCCGGCCTGTCCGCGCGGCCCGCGCGCAACGACCACGGCAATTGCGGAATCGGCTTGCCCGTCTTTGCATCGACAAACGTCACCCCCAACGCATCCGGGAACGGTACATCCTCCGGAGATTCGGCATGTAGCAGCGGTAACCCGATCGTGAGAAACCCGAGAAAACCAGCGATGCTTCCGCGTGTGAACATGGCTTCAATTCCCCGCTTTGAAAAAGAATTGTAGGTTTCAATTCGAGGCATAGTATTCTGAGTTGATTCGCCTGAAAAGCGCTTTTTCTTCCGCGGCCCAAGTGCGATTCACCCAATTTGGTACTCACGTCGCCTGCGTACCTTCTTCGGCGGCGTTCCATCGAATTCCGTAGCTTTTCGGGTTGAAACGGGTTACGCTCGAAGAGATTGCGTTGTGGACGGCGTATTCACAACGACAGATCCGACAAACTTTGCGGGCAGCGGAGCGTTTTGCCCAGAGGGTGATGGAGTGACATGTTTATGTCGGTCCCCGTTTGCGCAGCGTCAACCCTGAAAGACCGACTTTCAAGGCGCACCCGCGCGCGTTGTGCGGCGACAAAACTGATCGCAGCCTCTCTCGGAACACTGCTGCTTAGCGGCGGGTGTCCGCCTGCTCTGCAAGAAACGCCGCGCGAAGAGACGATCACGCTTGACGTGGTCTTTGACCGCACCGGAACGCTTCGAAGCGACGGCGTCTTTGCGCCGATGACTCGTGGGGAGCTCATCGGCGCGGGCGATAGTGACGAAAATCGGGAATCGCGCGCCTTTATCAGCCTGAGTCTGAACACCCTCCCGGCGACTGCGAATGTCACCAGAGTCGTGCTGCGTTTCAATGCCCAAAATGTGTTCGGAAATCCGTTCAGCGACTTCCCAGCATGCGTCGTCGATCATGTGAACGTCGTCTCCGGCATCAATGCCGCGACTTTTTCCGAAGCGACCATCACGAGCCAGGTCGCGCTGATCGAACCCATACCGCCATTATCGGCGCGAGACGTGGAAATCGACGTGACAGCCTCCGTTAATGCCGACCGTGCTGCGGGAAGGCCGATTTCATCCTTCCGGGTCTTCTTCGCACAGGCACCTACGGTCGATGGGCAGAGCGATGGAATCGTGATCCGCGCTTCTCCGGACAATTCGGCAGCGCGCCCCTCGGCGTTGGTAACAATCCGCTCCTAGCAGTCCGTTCCCGGATGCCAAGCTTTGTAGGGTGGGCCGTGCCCACCGTCAATCTTCGAGTCATCGATGCGTAAGGTGTACCACACCGCTGCAACTGAAGTGCGAACCATCCGTCTTGGAAGCGTCGTTCAACTTCGCCTGCACAGCCCAGCCCGAATCCGCTCCAGGGGAACGGCTCGGCGGGAGCCTCGCCCTCCCATTTGCGGGAGCTTCGCCTTCCCACTGATCGCGCCGGGTGCCATGGCGACCCTGAAGGTCGCCATGCGAATTTTCAGCAAGTCGCAATCGTTCACAAACCATGCCGACGCAACGCCGTCGGCATGACACCCTGCATGTCACCCGTCGAAATTAAGTTGTGCGTGTCACCAGTCCACCCACATCACTGCTGACAAAATGTCACTTGATAGTCGAGGAGATCTTCTACATTCTCTTCATAAAACGTGACAATGAATCGACGCTGTGGGAAGTCACGTTTTAGCTTGCACGCCCACATCTCCCGGAGCGTTCGACCAAGATAAATCACCAATTCATCGCTCGGCTCAGATTCGACGGCGGTAAACAAATCCAACACGTGCCGATGATTTAAGACGCGTTCTACCGCACGCGCATCGCCATTACAAGTTGCCATGAATCCGTCGAAATTTTCTGGCTTGAATCCCTCCTGTAGGACACACTCTTTGTAAATGACGAAGGGTGGCCAGAACAAATTCGCATACGCGGCTGCATGCTGGAAGTTCCCGACACAGGCAATCCAACTTTTTACGTCGATCCCTTTTCCATGATTCCACTTGGGTAGTTCGGGTATCAGTTTGCTGAAATCGGGTCTTTCAGATTATGGCGTGAAATTCTCCGCGTTTGGCCCATGCCAATCATAAGAATGCTTTGCGTTGAGATAAACGGCACCTCATGCGATCCAACGTTTGCAAAGATCGTTTGCAAAGATCGGCAACTGACAGGCTAAGAGCCTGTCCTCCACCCTCCAAAGAAAAAACCGCTTAGCCCGCTCTGGTGCCGAACTTTGTTACCGGGGCTGGGGGTTGGTCGGCGCTGTCCGGGTCCCACGCCACAAACGCCTCAATCGCCTCATACTCCGGCAGGCCCAGCGCGTCGTAGCGAAGCGCGGTGTCTTTGTTGCGGTCTTCGGCGCGTTTCCAGAATTCGCGCGCGTCCCACGAGCCGGGGAACAGTGCCTTGTCCTTCTGCGATTCGTGTTTGAAGATCGCCATGCGTTTGCGCTCGACTTCGTCCGGGCTCAGCGGCACCGCCATGTCGATCTGGTGCGGCTCCCACTCCTGCCACGCGCCGCGGTAGTGCCACACGGTCGCGTCGCGCATCCACTGGTGCTTCTCGCGAAGCTGCAGCACGGCGCGCTCCACCGCTTCCAGGCAGACGCGGTGCGTCCCGTGCGGGTCGGACAGGTCCCCTGCCGCATAAATCGCGTGCGGCTGGATCCGTTCCAGCAGTTCCGCGGTGATGCGCACGTCCTCTTCCGACAGCGGCTTTTTCTTCACGCGCCCCGTCTCGTAAAACGGCATGTCCATGTAGTGAATGTTGTCTGCCGGCACGCCGGAGTAGCGGGCGGCGGCGCGGGCTTCGGTGCGGCGAATCAACCCCTTCACCATTTGAAGTTCTGGAATATCGACGGCGGCGGGCTGCTTGTTGCTGATGAAGTCGCGCATTTTGTTGACGAGTTTTTCGACGCGGCCGCCGTCAATCTCGAACGCGTGCGCACATTCTTCGAGAAAATTCGCGTGTCGCAGCGCTTCGTCGTCCCACACCGCGATGTTGCCCGACGTCTGGTACGCGACATGCACTTCGTGCTTCTGTTCGCACAAGCGAATGAGCGTACCGCCCATCGAAATCACGTCGTCGTCCGGATGCGGGCTGAACACGACGATCCGTTTCGGGTACACGTCTTCGCCGTTACTTTCGTAAATCCCGACTCCGGGGAGAAACTTGGGTCGACCCGGCTTTCCGCCGGGCCAGCCGTTGATCGTGCGCTGCAGGCTTTTGAACGTCTCGATGTTGACTTCATACGCCGACCCGCGCGCGGAAAGAAGTTCCTGTAGACCGTTTTCGTTGTAGTCTTCCTCGACGAGTTTCAGGATCGGCTTGTCGACGCGCTTCGAAAGCCAGATCACCGCGCGGCGCGTCGTCGGCTCGTCCCATTCGAAGCCGAACTGCGCCAGCGGCCCGAGCAACCACGGCGTCTTGATCGGCGTGAGCTCGCTCGCGGCGGCGGTGTCCAGCATGAATTCCGCATTCGGGTGTTCCTGCAGAAAGCTCGCGGCGACCGCGAGGGTAATCTCCCCTTCCACCGCTTCCTGCACGATCGGCGCTTTCCCCTCGCCAAACGCCATCAGAATGATGTGTTTCGCATCCAGAATTGAACCGACGCCCATCGTGATCGCTTTGCGCGGCACGTTGGACTCGCCGAAGAAATCGCTGGCGGCGTCGAGCCGTGTGACTTTGTCGAGCGTGATCAGGCGCGTGCGGCTGTCTTTTGACGACCCGGGCTCGTTGAAACCGACGTGGCCGGTGCGGCCGATCCCGAGAATCTGCAGGTCGATCCCGCCAAAATCGCGGATTTTCTGCTCGTACTGATCGCAAAACGAAGGGATTTCCTGCTGCTCCAGCGCCCCATCCGGAATGTGGATGTTCGCTTTGGGAATATCCACATGATCGAACAAATGCTCGTCCATAAAGCGGCGATAGCTTTGCAGTGCGTCCGGCGGCATCGGCCAGTATTCGTCGAGATTGAACGTGACAACGTTTTTGAAACTGAGCTTCTCCTCGCGATGAAGCCGCACAAGCTCGTCGTAGACGCCGGTGGGTGTCGAGCCGGTGGCGAGACCGAGGACGGCTTTGGCGCCGGCAGCGGCCTTCGCGCGGATGACATTCGCGATTTCGGCGGCGACCGCTCGGCTCACGGCGGCGCTGGTCGGATGAACGCTGACGGGGATTTTCGGCTGCCGGCGGGTGCGGCTGACCACGTGGCTGTGACTCATTGCGCTTCCTTCGCGGAGAAAATGGTTGTTCTGCTCTATAATGATCGGTTTGGTCGAACCGTCAACAAAACCCGCATCCACCGAGCCGTTGTGAACGAATCCACCTTTGATTACGACCGACTACAGGTCCTGGCAGCGCGAATCGCGGATCGGCAGCGCACAAAGACGGCTACATCGCTGGAGACGGCCTCCACAGCGCTGCCGGTCCTGCAATTGGCGGAGACTGCCTGTCGTCGGACCGATGGCTTACTTGCGAAATCCGCCGAAAAGGCACAGCGTGATTGCCGCGCCGGGTGTTCTTCGTGCTGTTATCTGCAGGTCGCGATCACGATTCCGGAAGCGATCCTGATCGCGACCCGTCTGCGCGAGACGCGTTCACCGGAAGCATTCGAGACGCTGCGCGGGAAATTTCGCGACATGCGCGTCCGCCTGCGCAGGAGCTCGATCGAGCAACGCGCTCGCATGCAGGTTCCATGCGTGCTGCTCGGTGCGGATGGTGCGTGTTCGATTTATGCGTTCCGCCCCATCGGGTGTCGGGGATACACGTCGTTTTCAAAAAATGCCTGCGATGCTGCGCGGACAGCGGAACAACCCGGCCACGACGGACCCCTCGATCGGATTGCCTGGGCAGCGGCGAGTGCAGTGTCCGAAGGATTGTCCGCGGGCCTCCGCGATTCGGCTGTGGATTCGCACCATTATGAGTTTCACAGCGTAGTTTCACCCATTTTGGATGAACCGCTGCTCACCGAAGCATGGCAGCGCGGCGAAGACGTGTTCGGTGATTGCCTTCAGGTAAAGTCGGAGCGCTTGCTGGGGCGCGGCAACATGATGCAGTCCACGCAATCCGACAAATCCTGACATTTTGTGAACCCGCAAATACGGTGCTACACTCTCTTTGTCGGGGGCCAACATGCTGCTTTTTTGAGAGGGAACACATCCCCTATGCGCGCTTTTCTCGTCTTAGTCATTCTCGCGGCAGCCGGCGCGGGTGCATATTACGGTTACAACAAATACGGCCACGAAGAAGCGGTCGTACAGTATCAGAAGACGAAGGTCGAGCGCGGGTCAGTGCGATCAACAGTC
>JBFWWY010000039.1:0-11709 GCA_050245935.1 Phycisphaerae bacterium
AGCCACCATTTAAAAAGTGCGTAATAGCTTACTGGTCGAGAAGATGGGCGCCGATAATGATCGGGACTAAGCATGCTGCCGAAGCTACCGGTGCGTAAGCGCGGTAGGAGAGCGTAGTACAGGAGAAACAAGCCATACTGTAAGGAGTGGTGTCGGCCTGTACTAGTGAGAATGCCGGTATGAGTAACGATAAAGCGGGTGAGAATCCCGCTCGCCGAAAGCCTAAGGTTTCCTGGGGAAGGGAAATCCGCCCAGGGTTAGTCGGATCCTAAGTCGAGGCCGAAAGGCGTAGACGATGGGCAGCAGGTTAATATTCCTGCACACCGTATGAGGTTGAAGCGACGGAGACGTCATCCTAGATTGCAGCCCACTACTAGAATAGAGGGTTCCCGCAAGGGCGAGGCCATTCGGTTGTCGAAGTGCATGACGGGGTGACCGAGAAAAACCGTTCGTGGACAAAATGCGGTTCCGTACCAAAACCGACACAGGTGGGCGAGGCGCGTAGCCTCACGGCGCTCGAGAGAACGGTCCTTAAGGAACTAGGCAATTTGACCCCGTAACTTCGGGATAAGGGGTCCCTCCCCGGCTTCGGCCGGAAGGGCGCAGAGAATCGGCTCTGGTGACTGTTTATCAAAAACACAGTTCTGTGCTAACTCTTACAGAGGACGTATACAGAATGACGCCTGCTCGGTGCCGGAATGTTAAGGAAGTAGGTTAGCCTTCGGGCGAAGCTTGCAACTGAAGCACCGGTAAACGGCGGCCCTAACTATGAGGGTCCTAAGGTAGCGAAATTCCTTGTCGGGTAAGTTCCGACGTGCATGAATGGCGTAACAACTGGAGTAGTGTCTCAAGGACCGACTCGGTGAAATTGAAGTCGCGGTGAAGATACCGCGTACCCGCAGCAAGACGGAAAGACCCCGTGAACCTTTACTGTAGCCTGATATTGATACCGGATATCAAATGCGTAGGATAGGTGGGAGGCGTTGACCCGGCGGTTTCGGCTGTCGGCGAGCCATCGTTGAAATACCACCCTTTTGCTATTCGTTATCTAACCTTGTTCCGTGAATCCGGACAAGGGACCGTGTTAGGTGGGCAGTTTGACTGGGGCGGTCTCCTCCCAAAAAGTAACGGAGGAGTGCAAAGGTTGGCTCAGTACGGTTGGCAATCGTACGTTGAGTGTAAGGGCACAAGCCAGCTTAACTGCGAGACACAAAGGTCGAGCAGATACGAAAGTAGGCCCTAGTGATCCGGTAATCCCGCGTGGAAGGGTTATCGCTCATCTGATAAAAGGTACTCCGGGGATAACAGGCTGATGACTCCCGAGCGCCCATAGCGGCGGAGTCGTTTGGCACCTCGATGTCGGCCCATCACATCCTGGGGCTGTAGGCGGTCCCAAGGGTTCGGCTGTTCGCCGATTAAAGTGGTACGCGAGCTGGGTTCAGACCGGCGTGAGCCAGGTCGGTCCCTATCTGCTGTGGGCGTATGAGTCTTGAAGAGCCATCTTTCTAGTACGAGAGGATTGGAAGGTACGGACCTCTGGTGTACCTGTTGTCGCGCTAGCGGCACGGCAGGGTAGCTAAGTCCGGAATGGATAAACGCTGAAAGCATCTAAGCGTGAAGCCGTCTCTAAGATAAGGACTCGGTGCTCCCTTCGGGTGAGCTAAAGACCCCTGGAAGACTACCAGGTTGATAGGTCGGGTGTGTAAGGGCAGAGATGCCCTCAGCTTACCGATACTAACGGTCAAGGGCTTGATCGCATTTATGAATAACTGTGAATCAAGAGTTTCGTGAACAATCGCATCCTGCGATATCATGTACGCTGATATCTGCTGCATCCACGCTGACTTGTCACTTTCTTTGAGTGCAATCGTCGAGGCTCCCTCCGGGTGAGCCCGACGCACATGATCTGCCGGTGACCATACGTACGGGGACACACCTGATCCCATTCCGAACTCAGTAGTTAAGCCCGTCCGGCCGATGGTAGTTCTGATCGAGCGAGAGTAGGTGATTGCCGGCTTTAAGGCCCTGGAACGCGAAGGCGTTTCAGGGCCTCCTTTTTTTAATGCACGCTGACACGCCTCCTTCGTCAAACCCTTTCGCAACACTTACTTTCCTGCCATATTCGCCCTATGCTCACGCTTGGGTCACTTTTTTAGAGAAAGGCACTTCGTGAAATTTTTCCCTTTTTCTGCGGCCGCCGTGCTTCTTGCGCTCGCGGCAACAGCTTCTGCGCAAGACAGAACGCTCGCGTTCACGCGGGCAAAGATCATCCCGATCAACGGCCCCGAAATTGATGACGGGGTTCTGCTCGTCCGCGATGGCAAAATCGTCGCGGTCGGGGCTTGGGGCGAGCTCGACGTGCCTGAAGACGCGGTCGTCCACGACTTCATCGGCCACACGATCATGCCCGGTCTCGTCGACACGCATAACCACATCGGCGGCATCGGCGGTGGCGATGGCTCGCACCCGACACAGCCGGACGTTCGGATTTACGATTCGCTGAACTGTCGGTCGTCGGGCTTTCGCCGGGCACGGGCCGGGGGCCTGACAACACTCAACATCATGCCTGGCTCAGGCCATCTGCTCAGCGGGCAAACGGTGTATGTGAAGACCCGCCGTGCCGAGACGCTCGACGACATGTTCATTCTCGACAAGGATCGCAACCCTTGCGGCGGCATGAAGATGGCCAACGGCACAAACTCCCTGCGCGATCCGCCGTTCCCGGGAACGCGGGGGAAGTCGGCCGCGATCGTGCGGCAGATGTTTATCGACGCGAAGGCCTACGGCGAGAAAATGAATCGCTTCAAAGATGATCCGGAGAAGCGGCCGGCGCGGGACATTGGCAAAGATGCCTTGCTCGAAGTGCTCAGCGGCAAGCGCGTTGTGCATCATCACACGCATCGCCACGATGACATCATGACAGTGCTGCGCTTGAAGGAAGAGTTCGGTTTTCGTGTCGTGCTGCATCACGTCAGCGAGGGGTGGATGGTTGCGGACGAAATTGCGAAGGCCGAAGTGCCGTGCTCAATCATCATCGTTGACAGCCCCGGCGGAAAGCTCGAAGCGAAGAATCTCGTGTTCAAGACCGGCGCCGTGCTGGAAGAAGCCGGCGTAAAGGTCGCGTATCACACCGATGACTGGATCACCGATTCACGGCATTTTCTGCGATGCGCCGCGCTCGGCGTGCGCGCGGGGATGTCACGCGAAGGGGCATTGCGCTCGCTGACGCTTGCGGGTGCGGAGATGCTCGATCTGCAGGATCGCATCGGCTCGTTGGAGCCGGGGAAAGATGCGGATTTTATTGTGATCACGAATGATCCGCTGAGCGTGTACGCGAAGGTACGGCAGACGTGGATTGAAGGCCAGCTCGTGTTTGATCGCGAGCGCGAGGACGATCGCCTATACGCGACCGGCGGCTATGGTGCCGGCGAAGACGTCGACCCGTACCTCTGCTGCCACCCGGCGGGAGGGCACGAGTAATGACTTCTTTGTCGAACATTTCTCCCATTCGGGATCGCGCGCGCGTGATTCGCTCGTACGGACCGCATCAGTCCCCCACCCTGAAAGGGTGGGGCACCCACAAGCCCCAAGCGCCAACGCGGGGATCCACCTCCAAGCCCCTAGCGCCAGCGCGGGGATCCAGAAAACAGCACATTGTTGAAAAAGAAGGGTTGCGAAGTAAATCGTCCGGAAACCAAATCCGAACCCCCCGCGCCAAGCGGGGGGCCGAGACGTTGGACAGCGAGAAAGCCGTTGTTCATCCTCAATGCGCAGGTCATCAGTCCCCCGCCCTAAAAGCGCGGGGCACCCGGAAGTTGCCGTGCGCGATCGCCGCAGCGTTGTTTTTTTGTGTTGGAATCAAAGCACCCGCACCCGCACAAAACATCGCAGTCAAAGCTGAAACCCTTTACACGATGACCGGTCCCGCAATCGTTGACGGTGTCGTCGTCATCACGAACGGCAAAATCGCCGCAGTGGGCGCGGCGGCGGACGTTTCGATCCCCGACGGTCATCGCGTCTTGAACGCACCGATTGTGACGCCCGGCCTGATCGACGCGCGCACGTCGGTCGGTCTCACAGGCATTCTCAATTATGACCACGATCAGGACCAGCTCGAGAGCGCCGAACCGATGCAGCCGCAGCTTCGTGCGGTGGATGCGTACAACGCGCGCGACGAACTAATTGACTGGATTCGTAGCTTCGGCGTCACGACCGTGCACACCGGACACGCGCCGGGCGAGGTGATTTCCGGGCAGACGATGATCGTCAAACTGCACGGCACCGAGGTTGGCGACAACGTTTTGAATGATTGTGCGACAATCGCCGCCACGATCAGCCCGCAGGCACACAAGCACGAAGGCAAGTCGCCGGGGACGCGCGGCAAACTCGCGGCGATGCTGCGTCAGGAACTGATCGAAGCGCAGGAATACGCGAAAAAAGCGGACGCCGCGGAGGACGACAAAAAGCCGGCGCGCGATTTGAAACTCGAAGCGCTGGGTCGCGTGCTGCGGCGCGAGATTCCGCTGATGGTGACGGCGGATCGCGCGCAGGACATTGCAACGGCGCTGCGGATCGCAAAGGAATTCGAAATCAAGATTTGGCTCGACAGTGGTGCGGAGTCGTATCTGATGATCGACGCACTGAAGGAAGCGAATGTGCCGGTGCTGGTGCATCCGCTGATGTACCGCGCCGCCGGCGAGCGCGAGAATCTCAGCATGGAAACGCCAGCAAATCTCAAGCAGGCGGGGCTGACGGTCGCGTTCACAAGCGGCTTTGAGGACTATGTGCCGAAGGTTCGCGTGGTTTTGTTCGAAGCCGCGATTGCCCAGGCGAACGGACTGCTTCTTGAGCAGACGCTGGCGATGTTGACGATCGACGCCGCGAAGATCCTCGGCATCGACAAGCGTGTCGGCTCGCTCGAAGTCGGCAAGGACGGCGATCTCGCGCTCTACGACGGTAACCCGTTTGAATACACGAAGCACTGCGTCGGCGTGGTGATTGATGGGGAAGTTGTGAGTAGCGAAGAGCGGTAAGAATGGCCGGGGGACTGGTTTTCAAGGTCTTGCACCGATTCTCAAAATGGAGGACCGGTTTTTAGCCGGTTACTCAAAGTGGGGGACCGGTTCTCAACCGGTCAAGAGTTTTGCAAGCAAATGGGTGTACCGGTCCTGATCAGGTTCGGTAATAGACTTGGTTCAATAAGCCAAGTCGCGCGGCCGGAAGACCGCTGTATTGTTGCACGAACCGGCTGGGAGCCGGTTCCCCACAATGTTCATACAACACGTACTGCGGAGCTGTTTCGCGAATGGATGTTGAGATTCTCAGTCGGCTGCAGTTTGCCGGCACGATCATGTTTCACTACCTGTTCCCGCCGCTCACGATTGGCCTCGGGTTGATCATGGTCTTGCTCGAGTATCAGTGGCTGCGAACGCGGGACATGGGGTGGAACGTCGCCGCCCGATTCTGGACGCGGATCTTCGCGCTGAATTTTGCGCTCGGCGTTTCGACCGGCATTGTGATGGAGTTTGAATTCGGCACCAACTGGGCCGCGTACAGCCGCTTCGTGGGTGATGTGTTCGGCTCCGCACTCGCGGCGGAAGGAATCTTCGCGTTTTTTCTGGAGTCGGGCTTCCTCGCGGTGCTGGTCTTCGGGTGGGATCGCGTTGGTCCGAAGATGCACTTCTTCAGCAGCCTGATGGTTTTCCTCGGCGGCATGTTCAGCGCCGTGTGGATCGTCGTCGCGAATAGCTGGCAACAGACGCCCGCCGGCTATCACATTGTCGAGCACACCGTGAGCGGTTTGAGCGGCTATCGCGCGGAAATCACGGATTTCTGGGCAATGGTGTTCAATCCGTCAAGCGTCGATCGACTCGTACACGTGCTGATCGGGTCGATGATTCTTGGGGCGTTCTTCGTGTTGAGTATCTGTGCTTGGTATGTGCTGCGCAAGCGTCACGACGATTTTGTGAAGCGGTGCTTTCCGATCGCGCTGTGGGTTGCAGCGATTTTCAGCGTCGCGGCGCTGGTGTCCGGACACGATCAGGCCAAAACCGTTTCCCACACGCAGCCCGCGAAGCTCGCCGCATTCGAAGGCCACTTCAAGACCGGCCCCGCGAATTTGTACATGTTTGGATGGCCGGACGCGGAAAAAGAAACGGTCCATTTCGGCGTGTCGATGCCCGGCATGTTGAGCTGGCTGATTTACGCGGATACCGACGCGGAAGTCATCGGTCTCGATCAATTTGCAGAGAGCGATCGGCCGCCGGTGTGGCTGCCGTTTCAGATGTATCACCTGATGGTCGGTCTGGGAATGTTTTTTATTGCGGTGTCGGTCGGCTCGCTGCCGCTGCTGCGTAACGGTCGCATCTATCGCATGCGCTGGCTGCAGTGGATTTTTGTGTTTGCAGTGATTGGCGCCTTTGCGGCAAATCAGGCGGGGTGGATCGCCGCCGAAGTGGGGCGGCAGCCGTGGATCGTGTATCCGAGTGTGCAGGACGGCGTGGAAATGCGCGGGTTGCGCACGAGCGAGGGACTGAGCGAAAATGTCACCGCAAATCAGGTTCTGTCGTCGATCGTCATGTTCGGCGTGATTTACCTGCTGCTCGGTGCGATCTGGATTTACGTGCTCAACAGCAAAATACAACACGGTCCGGACGCGCCGCAGGAAGCGAAGCCGCCGCGCGAGGACGGGTTGATCCCGGTCGGCGCGGAGCGCGGCCCCGCCGGCACGCGCGGCTTGCTCGATGATCGCGAGGATGCGCGACAGGCACCGGAAGGAGAACCGGCATGACGCAGGACACGCTCGCCGTCATCTGGTTCGGCCTGCTCAGCATTCTGCTGATCGGCTACGTCGTGCTGGACGGGTTCGATTTCGGTGTCGGCATATTGCATCCGTTCGCAAAATCCGACAAAGATCGCCGCATTCTGATGAACTCGATCGGGCCGTTGTGGGACGGCAACGAAGTCTGGCTGGTCACGTTCGGCGGCGCGCTGTTTGCCGCGTTTCCGGTCGCATATGCGACAGTATTCAGTGCGTTTTACATACCGTTCATGCTGTTGCTGGTCGCGTTGATTTTTCGCGCGGTGAGTCTGGAATTTCGCAGCAAGGTCAAAAGCGATGCCTGGCGCGGGGCATGGGATTTCGGGTTCTTTGGTTCGAGTCTGCTGGCGGCGTTTCTGATCGGAGCGGCAGGGGGCCGGACGATGCTCGGCATGCCGCTCGACGAGAAACTTCGCGTATCGCTGACGCTGATGGACTGGCTCGCGCCGTTGCCGATTCTGGTCGGGTTGCTGACGGTTGCGCTGTTTGCCTTGCACGGGGCGATATTTCTGCTGCTGAAAACAGACGGCGAGTTACACGCGCAGGTGCGGCGCTGGGCGTGGATTGCGTATGGGTGTTTGCTGGTGCTGTATGTCGCGGCGACGGCTTATGCGGTGCTGTTCGTGCCGCGCGCGACGGCGAATTTCTCGGAACATCCGGCGTTCTGGATCGTGCCGGTGCTGAACGTGCTGGCGATTGCGAACGTTTCGCGGGCTTTGTACAAGGATGCGCCAGGTTACGCGTTTCTGAGCTCGAGTTGCACAATCATCGCGCTCGCGTTTCTCTTCGCGACCGGGATGTATCCGTATCTGATTGTCTCCACGAGTAATCCGGCTTGGAGCGTGTCGATTTTTGATGCATGTTCGTCGCAGAAGACGCTCAAGATCATGCTGGTTGTCGCGCTTCTTGGAATGCCATTTGTGCTGACCTACACTGCGATCATTTACTGGGTTTTTCGCGGTAAGACCAAGATCGATCACGCGAGTTATTGAGCAACATTGTTGTGTTTTTTCGGTGAAGAAATGCAACCACGGAGACACGGAGACACGGAGACACGGAGGAAAGAGTGGGGTGGGTAGTGAAGCGAAACCCACTTTTTCGGTTGCCTAGATTGGTGGGTTTCGCTTCGCTCAACCCACCCTACGAACTGATTTCAATTCTTCGCCACGAGAGGCACCGGAATTTACGGATTTCCAGTGATTTTGCTGCAACATCGTTGTACCTTCTTCGTACATAAGGGGGGCGGTGCGCGTGCGACCCTGTATCGCGTCCGCTGCAGCCTTTCTTCTTCTCTGCTGCACAAGAGCGATATTGATGTTCCGGCCAACTCCTGCATTCTTGATTGTGTTCTTCCTTTTTCTCCATGTTCCCGACAGCGTGACGCGGGTCATCGGTGAAGAAACCAACGACCTGCCCATGGAAGCGAACACGACCGGTACGCTCCTTGATGAGGAAGCGATCGGTCGATTTCAACAATTGCTGCAGCGGCGCCCGATGCACGGGACGGGATTTTCGCAACTGGTGAAGCATTACACTGAACGCGGCCAGTTATCTCAGCTCGTTGATTCGTATGAATCGCGTGTCGCCGCACTGCCTGACGAACTTTCTCCCAGGATTATTCTTGTGCGGCTCTATCTGCGGGTCGGGCGCAGTGAGGAGGCGGCTAAGCTTGCCACTACGCTCGATGTCGCGCCCGATGCGTTGGGACGTGACTACACAAAATGGCTCGTTCTGCAGTCCGAAGTGCTGCAGCAAATCGGCAAGTTGGACGAGTCCCAGCGTGTTTTGCGAACCGCGCAGGAAGCGGCGCGGACCGTAGCGGAGAAGCTGGAACTTGCGGAAGCGCAGGCAGATTTATTTCTCCGCGCGGACCAGCCGGCCGAAGCGGTCGAGGTCCTGCGGAATCAGATTGCCGCTTTTCCCGAGCAATATCTTCATCGCCAGCGCATCGCAGAGGCACTGGCGACGCGCAATCTGCATGAAGCCGCAGCGGAAGAGTATGACGCGATTCTCGCGCTCGTGGGAAATGATGCTGAACGGCGATGTGAAACGTTAAGTGAGCTGGGGCGCTGCCTCGAGCGCCTGTCCCGCACGGAGAAGGCGATCGAACATTACAAAGAGGCCGTCGATTTGCTGGCGTCGGATCACTGGCTACGGCGGGAATTGCACGAGCGCATTGTCGCGCTGTATCGCAAGAGCGGCCGGATGGACGACCTGGTGGCGTTCGCGCGTCAACAGGTGGAACGCGCGCCGGAGCAGACCGCGCCACGCCTGTTTTTGGCGGATGTGCTGGTCGCGGCAGGGCTCAATGAGGATGCGCGCGATACCCTCACGACAGCGGTCACCCTGTTTCCCAAAGACCGTTTGCTTTCGGAGCGAAATATTCAGCTTTTGGAGCGTGACGAAAAGCATGCCGAAGCAGCCACCGAATACGAGCGGATCATCAGTCAATATCCGGACGACGTTGAACTCTATGTCGCCTACGGTCAGTTTCTGGCACTGAACAAAAAGGTGGACGCAGCACGGAATCAGTGGAAGCACGTTTTGCAGCGTGACCTCGACGACGCGATGCTCGCCGAGCGACTGGGCAGTATGTTTGAGCCCTACGAACTGTACGACGATGCTGCGGAATGCTACGAGCGTTCGATCGCCATCGATCCGTCACGGTCCGACCCCTACGCAGCGCTTGCGCGCTTGTGGCACTTTCGCGGCGAACGCGAGAAAGCCCTCAGCACACTCCGGCAGCTCACCGAGCGGAATCCGGAGAATCCTGAAGCGCACGCCGAGTTCTGTCGCGCGGCGCGGTCACTCGGTTTTGATGAGGAAGCGCTCACGGCCATTGAGCGTGCCAGTGCGCTGGCTCCGGAACAGGCGAACTACCAATTGACACATGCGGATTTGCTGATTCGCGCGGGGCGTCTGGATGAGGCGCTGGCCGTGCGGCGCGCAACGATTGATCGGCTCGCCAGTGCGGCACAACGAGCGCAGGCCATCTCTGTGCTGGTCAGTCTCTATCGGTCGGCGGATGCATTGCCGAAGTTACTCGATGCCGAAGAAGCTCGACTGGAGACAAAGCCTGACGATGCGACGACCCTCTTGCTGCTGGCGCGCGCGGCGGATATGGCTCGTGATTTTCCGCAGGCGCGGAAATGGCTGGAGCGTTTGCTCGCGGCACATCCCGATGACGAAGAGGCTCGCAAGCAGCTTGCCCGGCTCTATGAGGCAGCAGGCGAAACGGACGCCGCGATCGCTGCGTATCGAATGTTGATCGAGCAACATCCCGGGCGGGCACGTCAGTACTTTCAGGCAATCGCGGATCTCAAATTGCGATACAACGATCGCGCGGGCGCGATAGACGTCTTCGAAGAACTTGTCCGCGCGAATCCGGACAACGCAACGGTGCAGAAGGAGATCGCCGAGCAGTTGTTGCGAATCGGCGAATACGAGCCCGCGCTGAAACATTACGGACGCAGCCTCGAGCTTCAGCCGGACCGATATGAAGTGCGGCTTGCGTATGGCAAAGCGCTCGAAGCAAACGGGCGGCTGGACGAAGCGTTGCAGCAATATCGACGCGCAGGCTTACAAACACAGGATCGCGAGACGGCTGCGGAAGCGATCGTCAAGCTTCACGAGATCGCCGGCGCCGTCGGTCGCCTGGACGAGATGTTCGACGAGTTGGAAGCAACCGTGGAACATGATCCGCAGAACACCCTGGTAGCGCGGGCGCTGGCGGAACTCCTGATTCGCGAATTCGAGTATACCCGGGCGATGAAGCTGATCGAAAACGTGCTGCGGCATCAACCGCGCGATCTTGAAATGCGGCTTGTGCTCGGCGAACTGTTGCGACGACTCACCCGTTTTGACGCGGCAGCGGACACATAACTGCGGTTGTTGCGTGATCCGAATATCGATCGGGATTTCGTGCTTGGCGAACTGGGCAAGACCAGCTTTGAGTCCGGCAATCTGGAGCAGGCCCGCGCATATTGGCGGCAGATCGGGCACAAGATCTACGCAGGCACACGCCTTCGGAACAACGGGCTGCTGGAAGATGCGATCGAGATCTTTCAAGCGGGAATTCGTCTTCAGCCGGATGATTTTGGTTTGCATCGAAATCTCGTTCGCACGCTGCAGGATGCGGGGCGGACCGATGAGGCGCTCGAAGCGGCGCAGCGGCTGCTCGACCTCGAGCCGGAAAACATCTTCAACATTCAGCGCCTGGCGCAAGCGTATCTTGATCGAAATGACCGGGCGACCGCGGCAAAGATTGCGGCGCGCCTGCTCAGCGCAGATGTGCGAGAAAAGCACCAGCCCGGGGCCGGTGGCGCGGGCGCTGCCGCTTCGTACAACAACTTCGGGTATTACGGTGGGTTCAATGCGGGCCGCAGCAATCTGATGCGCGGAATCCAGTTCTTCCTTGAAAATGGACTTCGCGGCGAACTGGAGCAGGTTCTTTCGGAACAACTGGCGTTGCAGCCGGAGAACGCCGTATTGAAGAACCTCGCCGCACAGCATTACTCGACGACATTTGGCAAACCCGAAAAAGCGCTGGACCTGCTGGTTGAGCTTGAATCCGCGAGCTTTCCGATTGAATACCAGGAATGGCTTGGGCAGTCTTCGCAGCGCGACCATTTTCGAGTGCAGCAGTTTCAACTGATTTCACAAAAGCCGGCGCTGCGCGATCAGCGACTGACGGCACTGGAAAGCAAGTCTGCGGAGAATCTCTCGCGCGATGAATTGCTGGAACTCGCGGTGATCAGGCAGTCGCAGGGCAAGCCGGAACAGTCGATCGCTCATCTGCGGCAGGCACTCGAAAAAGATGCCGAGGATGGCGTGGCCCTCAGCGCGCGAACGGACGGACTTCTGCTCGGCGAGCGGTGTGAGGAAGCGTT
>JBFWWY010000040.1:0-11607 GCA_050245935.1 Phycisphaerae bacterium
CGCCCGTGAACATTATAGCCGATCCTGGGACTGTTTCGCTATGGTCAATTTCACAACTCATCGGGTGTCAACTAGGCCGAGCGCGCCGCCGCAAGCGTCTGTTTCTGCGGTGCCGGCATCAGCGGGAACCGCGTGCCGTAACGCTTGTCCGTCAACACGAGCTGCCGACCTTTCTTCGAAGTCGCGCCGATGACCAGCGGTCCGAGCAGATTGCCGGTCAGGTGATCGTCGACCTTGTTCACGATCACCAGAACCTGATGATCCGTCTCGTCCGCGATTTCCAGATTCGCCGCGTCCTCGCTGCGAATCGGCACCGCGTAATCCGGTACAAACGCAAGCGGATCGCACACGACGAACGCGAGGTCCGCCGCCTCCACCGATTGCAGCCAGAAAAACACCGGGTCGGTGGACGTTTGAATCAGCGAGAAGCGCTTGTAATGCGGAAAGCCCAGCAGGCCTTCGCGAAACTCGATGATTCGCGTTTCATCCACGTCGATCGTTCCGAATCTGCTCGTGTTGATGAGCATGTGCTCACCTCCTCCCGGCTTCAACCAGTCGCGATTCGTTCCCGTGCAATCCGATCAGCGTTGATCGGCCACATCCAACCTTGCACGGACAACGCGAGCGCTCCACGCCCCGCGCACCCACCGATGCACGATCATTCGCACCGTCCGTGACGCCGGCACCGGACAGGCAATCGTCAATGCTCTCACGCCGAGAGCATTTGTTTCATCACGTCGCCGCATATTGCCGCGACGCTTTCCCACTCACTGCAAAAAGTTCAGCAGATTCAGATTGAACAACCGGCTGGCGACCTGATAATTGGCCTGCAGCGCCGTCTGCAACTGCTGAAATCTCGTAATCACTTCGGTCAGATCCGCATCGCGCACATCGCTCAGCAGAATCTCCGACGCGGTAATTTCGCTTTCGATGCGCTCGGTGCGGTCGCCCATTTTCTTGGCTTGCGACGCCGCCGATCCCTGCACGCGCAACAGATCTTCCATGACGACTTCCAGCCGTTCGCCGGCGCGCTGCATCAGGCGCGTGTCGTCGCTCGCGAGCCCCTGTTTGATTTCGAGCAGCGCCGTGAGCGGACTGTTGACGATCGTCGGATTCACGTCACGCCCGACGACCTGTCCGCCCGCGGACGGAACATCCAGGCCGAGCCCCTGTAATGCCGGCGACGAGTTCTGTGCGGACACGGTCAGTGTGCCACCGCCCGCCGTCAGGTCCTGAATCAGAATGCCGTTACCGTTCGCGACGAACGACGCCGAATAGGAACCGCCGCTCGCGCCGTTCAGCGTGTTGAGTATGTCCTGCAACGTGGCCTCGTTCGTAAAGTCAATTGCGACGGTTGTGCCGTTTGCCGTGGTGATCTGCAGATCGTCGCCGTCGATGAATTCGACGCCGCGGCCTTCGTTCAGCTCCGCCAGCGTCGTGTTGGCATTCAGCGAGCGAAGCCCCAGCACGGTCGCGAGCTGCCCGCCGTTTTCTTCGATCGTGAGCGGGGTGCCCGAGACGCGGTTACGGATCGACAGCGAGCGGCCGTCCGCTGAGATTTCGCCGAGCACGCCGACGTTTGCACCATTGATCGCGTTCAGCAGGTCTTCAATCGTTTCCGCGCTGCCGACATTGAGCGTCGCGCTTTGCCCGCCGTTGCGGATCGTGAATCCGCTCGCGAGCGCCGCCGTCACGCTCGGTCCCAGTTGATCGAGTCGCGTGCGTGGCGTGAGCAGCGGATCGAGGTCGCTGCCGACAACCGGCCCGACCCCGCTGCTGCTGGCGATGCCGAGATCGACCGCGGTCGAGCCGCCGCCGATGTCCTGCACCTGAATCGCCGGCGTCGCCGCTCCGCTGTACGTCAGCGAAATGCCGGTTGTCGTCGTATTTGCCGTGACTTCCGGCGGCAGACTCGCGTTGAGTCGATCGACGACGTCGCCGATTGTCTCGGCACTTGCCAGATCGATCGTTTGCGCCGCGCCGCCGACGGTGACAACAATGCTCCCGCCGCGAATGCCCTGACCTGCAGCGCCGCGCAGGTCGCTCAGGCGCGTTTCACTGGTGACGCGCGGATTCAGATCGGTGATGCCGCGCACCTGCGTTGAAATCGCTTTGAGAAACTCCACGCCGGAATAGCGGATCTTGTCTTGCGATAAATCGGAATCGACGATGGCCTTCGCATTTCCGTCGTCGCCGCGATACAGCACGCTGTCGCCGTCACGGACGAACGGCACGTCGCCGCGATAATCGCCGGCGAACAGATTTGCTCCCAGATGCTGGCGATTGCCGATCGACACCATCTGGTCAATCAGACGATCGACAACGACCTGCAGACTTTCGCGTTCTTCGGAAGAAATCGTGTCGCCGACGCCTTCAATCGTGATGTTGCGCGCTTCGATCAGAATGTCGACCGCTTCCTGCATGGCGGACTCGACGCTCGTGAGTTGCTCATTGGCGCTTTGCAGGTTGTTGCGCACCTGGTTCAAACGCTCAAGATGACGATCGGCGGCGAATGCCTTTGTCGCGCCGATCGGGTCCTCGCTCGCGGATTGAAAGCGCAACCCGGTCGCAATTTGATTCTGAGCACCGAAGAGCTCAAGCTGATTGCGTCGCGACGTGGAGAGCAGATTCTGCACCTGCAGATTCTGACTCACGCGTGCTACATTGACCGGAATAATCGCCATCGTTTCCTTCTTCGTTTTCGTCCCAAAGTGGGGGACCGGTTCTCAACCGGTGCATTCGTCGGTTCTTCAATCCTCAACCCGCAAACCTCGCTAACCAACCAGACTAATCACATCGTTCGTCAACTGATCCACCACCGACAGATATCGCGCCGCGCCCTGAAACGCAGTCTGATACTTTGTCAGATTGATTGCTTCCTCATCCAGGCTCACGCCGCTCACCGATTCGCGTTGCGCCTGCAGGCTTTCGTACACCGCCTCGGCGGCATCAAACTGCACGCGGGCATTGCCCGCACTCACGGCGACCGTCGCAAACATGTCTGAATGAAATTCTTCCACGGTGCGGCCGCCGAGCGCGTTCTGCGCCTGTGCGACCAGCGTCGCAATCTGACCGGCTTTGTCGCCGTTCGCCGCAGCACCATTTGCGGAATTCGCGATCAGTTTCGGATTCGCCGCCAGTGCCGGGTTCACACGGATCGAGCCGGCATCGGTGCCGTCGAAGAATCCGCCGACGCCCAGTGCTGCGAGCGCGCCCGATGTATCTTCCGAGAAGTAGAATTCCTGGCCCGCGCCCGCCGTGATCTGCAGCCGTCGATCCGTCGTCACGCTCGCGCTGATGCCGGTAATCTCGTCGAGATCATTGGCAAGTCCCGCAAGTGAAGTGTCGTTGCCGTTCAAACCGTCGAGATCGATTTCGATCTGATGCGTCGTTTCCTGACCGGTCGCTTTGTTGCGGACGTGCAGGATCAGCGCACCGTTAACCACCTCAATCGGCGCGCCGCTCGCGGCGTCATTGAGCGGTGTGGTCGTGTTCAGCAACGCGTTTGAACCGGAAATGTTTGTGTAGCCGACCTGGCCGACGCCGGTGGAATGAACGCGGTTGACGGCTTCGATCAGACCCGCCGCCAACGTGTCGAGATCGTCGAGTTGTCCACGGACTGCGCCGTCGCGCGCCTCGACCATGCCCGCGAGCTCGCCGTCTTTGAACCGAACCAACCCGTTGTCGTCCTTGAACCGCACGGTGAAGACTTCGAGGCCATCAACGATTTCGGTCTCGGCTTGTAACCCGCGCGAACGCGTGCCGTCGACCAGCGGATCGCTGTTCACGTAGACATTGACCGCGCCGTTCTGCGTCTCGCGGACCTGAATATCGAAATAGCCTGCCAGATCGCGAAGCAAGCCGTCGCGCCGATCGCGCAGCGCGCTCGCGGTTCCCTGCGACTGTGCTTCCTGCTGCACGATGAGGCCGTTGAGATGCGCGATCTCGCTCGTGATCTGATCCGCATGGCGCACGGTGCCTTCGACCGTCGCGTTCAGGTCTTCGACCTGTCCGATGAGTCCGTCACGAATGCGTTGAAACTCGGCGGCAAGATTCTGTCCGGTCGACAGAATCAGATCGCGGGCCGCCGTATCGCTCGGATTCACCTGCAATGCGGAGAACTGCGCGAAGAAGTCCGCCAGACCCGTCGAAAGGTCGGCGTCACTGAATTCGTTATAGAGTGCTTCGGTGCGTAGCAGCGTCTGCTGTGTGATGCTCGCGCCTTCCCGGGCCGCGAGTGCGTGACGAAGTCGATCTTCCAGCGCGGAGTCGACATTGCGGACGAGTTGACTAAGTTGCACGCCCGCACCTGGTGCCAGGCCCGCCGTTGTCCACCCGCCTTCGAGCGCCGTCAGCCGGCCGGTCTGCCGCGCATAGTCCGGGTTCGCGACGTTCGCGATGTTCTGGCCGGTGACCGCCAGCGCGGACTGATACGTCGCGAGTGCGCTGCGGCCGATTTGCAGATTGGAACCCAGAATCGCCATGATCTATCCCACCGCGTCCACCCACTTGCGTCGTTCCTGAAGGTTGGGCCGCCCGTTGCGTCCATATCCTTCCGGCTCGACGTTGGCTCGCGCCACCTGCGTGAACACGTCATCGATATGCTCTTGCACGCCGCGTGCCACTTGAGCCACGAGGTCGTTTCTTTTCTTCAATTTCTCGGAAATATCTACCAGGCCGGTTGTTTTGCCCGTCAGCTTCGCGGATATCTCAGAAGGCAGCGCCGCGATCACTTCGCGGAGCGATGCGTTCGTCAGATTCGGCTGATGCAACGCCTGCGCGAGTTGCGTGATTGCTGCGCTGCGATGCTGCTCTTTTTGCATGATTCGCGCGAGGGCTTCGGTTTCCTGTGACGCGAGATCGTGCAGATCGTTCGCCGCCGCCGCCCGAATCGCTTTGAGCTTCGCGTCGGCAATCTCCAGCAGTTCGCGCATTTCGCCGTACAAGCCGTCGAGATACGCCCGCAACGCGTCGGCAGCGACATGCGTTGCGACGTTCAACGTCGTCGGCATTGGAGGTTGGTTTTGCGTCAACGAATCACTCACAAAAATCGCTCCGCTGAATATCTGCTTCCGCCTGTGGCACCGGCCCGATGTGGCACCCGCGCCATGGGGCACCGGCGTCCCCGCTGATGCGTGCTGGGTGGTTTTGGCGTTTCGCCCGTGCCCACCGGTGGCATAGGCCTCTTGCCTGCATGTATTCACTTATGCATTTGCTGTGCCGCGCGGCGCAATCGCCTGCCGCACGTTCCACGCCACTTGCTCCGAGCCTGGCCCTGTCACTTCTTGCGCAGGTTGCACATCGTTTCGCTTGCTGATTTTGCGCTCGACCAGATCGACCAACCCGCTGCGATCCGCTTTCGCGATCTTGTCCGCGAGTTGCTGGTCCAGTTGCTCGCCGAAGATTTCTTCCGTCCGCCCGCCGGAGCCGAACTCCTTGCCGAACGGCAGTTCGCGCATCGCTTCGAGCATCGGTACGAAGAAAAGCTGCGAAACCATCTTCGTCGCCGCCTCACGCGCGGACTTCGGTCGCGTGGTCGCGTCCGCACCGCGCAAGTTCTGCGCCGAGATCGCCGCCGGCAGTCGTTCGCTCGGATTCGCGGCATTCAAGCGAATCATGCGCAGCCCCCGGACCTGCGATTCGTCGGGTCGAGATGACCCGGCTCTGATAACGTGCCGCCTGGTGCCCCATCCTTAGCCGCGCCAAAAAGCCGTGGCTCTTTCGCTGAACACATCGCGGCAATGGGTGGGGGACAGACCGCGCACTCAGTGCTGGCGCGAAGTTTGGCGCTACTGCACATAATCCACCTGCGCATGCAGACTGCCGGACCGCGCCAAGTGCTCGATCGCACCGACAATCTGATCCGGCGTTGCCTGAATTTCACTCAGCGATTGCATGAGGTCTTCGAGTCGTGTGAGATTCTCGTCCTGCTTGTTGGCTTCCGGTGCCGTTTCGTCGCTCTTGATTTCCTTGCCGATCGTGATGCTTCCCAGACCAGGAACCTGCAGAATCGTGGGCGAGATCGTCACTGTCCCCGACATCGAAACGTTCTTGGTTGTGCGGTTGATCGTCACGCGCGCTTCCTGGCGCGGCAGCTCGAAAATCTCCGACTCCAGCACGAGACGGATGAAATTCGCCGGCTGTTTCAGCTCATAGGTCGGAATGCGCACGCGAACGTTTCGACCGTCGATCGCGGTGGCGATTTCTTCGATTACCACCAGCTCGCCTTGTTCGTTGAATTCCGAGATTCCGTTGGTATTGGGGGTCTTCAGCGCGTGTGTGATGGCGCGCGCCGCCATCTGCGCCCAGCCGAAACCCGCATGTTGGTCATCCAGCACCAGCGTGATGTGCTGACCATCAATGAAGTGATAAATGAACTCTTCTTCCAGCGTCGCGCCGCCGCGCACGATCGCGCGGCGTTGATTTTTCCCCGCGGAGACTTCCAGCCGACCGCCGGCAAGCGCGAGAATATTCGGCACGCTGAGCATCGATTCCTGCAGCGGCGTTGTCAGCAATTGCCCGCCGGCGATGGATTTTGCGGGCCCGATCGCGGAAACGACGACGTCCACCTGCTGCCCCTCACGCGCGCCAAACTCCGGGATTTGCGCTTCAACGGTAACCAGTGCCACGCTGTCGTTCGCGATCAATTCCTCGATATCCAGAATCGGCTGCGCATAGCGACGATGCAGCGCCATCAGCGCCCGCATTGTCGGCGCGTTTTTGCCGCCGTCGCCGCTGCCGTCGAGCCCGACGACGAGTCCGAAACCCATCAGCCGGTTGATGCGCTGTCCTTTGAGTTTCGCGATGTCCTGCACGCGCACCGCAGCTTCTGCAGTTTTTGGCAGCAAGACCCCGCAAAGTGCGATCGCTGTAAAGAAAACTCCAGCTCTCTGGGGGTGCCACGGGCGGCTTGTCCGCCCGTGTTTTGCTGATGGACTGGCAGCGAGCTGCCAGTGGCACCCACAGTCAGGGTTTTGTTGCTGATTGCTAGTGGTGCTTTTCACGCGCGGCCTCCTTGCCCCGATTACGTCAAGCCAAAGAAATCTGAGATTTTCTTGAAGATGTTCCGTTTCGTCGCGTCGCGCGCGGCACCTTCGTGCTGCACACTGAGGTCCAGGTCCGCGACCTGCGTGCTGAGCACTGTGTTCTGGGCGGTAAGGTCTTCCACCCGCACCTTGCCGGTGAGCGTGTAATGTTGCGTTTCTTCGTCGAGCGCGATGCTCTTCTTCGCCTGCAGCACCAGCGTGCCGTTCGGCTTCACGTCGATGACCGTCGCAGTGATGCGCGTGATGAGTTCATCGCGTCGATCGACGCGCCCGCGACCCTGATAATTGTCGTTCAGATCGAACTCAATGTTCGGCGTGCCGTTGGGGAAAGCGGCGGGCGCGATCTTGTCTTCGTCAGTCAGACGAATCCACTGCCGCAGTTCTGCTGCGAGATCCCATTGTTTTTGCGAGCGCAAATTGGAGTCCGTCAGCGCCTGTTTGACTTCGCGCACGATGATCGTCACCAGCGCGCCGGGCTTGATCTTTTCCTTCTGCGGCGCAGCGACACCAATTGGCGACATTGCGAGCAACGTCGGATTGGGATTGAGATTCGAATCAAATTCGCCGCGCTGCGGAATGCGCGGAAGCGCTGCCGGTTGCGGAATCTGAATTCCGGTTGATTCCGACTGGGCTTGCGGTGTTGGCTGCTGCGGTGCCGGCTGGCCGATCGGCACAACGCGCTGCTGGCTGCGGCCGAAAAGCGAATTGCTTTGGGCACCCGCGAACGCCGTGCAGAGGGCACAAAATCCGACAGAAATTAGATAAGTACGCGTTCTCATTCGACTATCCTCCTGCGACTTCCACCGCACAAACGCCTTTGACGACCGCGCGCACCTCGCGGCGTTGCCCGTGGTTTGCCCCGATGCGAACGCGAATCGTGTCGCCGAGCATGCCGTTGTCGAGCGCGACGCCGGTCAGGCGCATCGACACACCTGATGTGTTGTTGTGAACAGTGACGGGACGCGAGCGGCGGACGAGCGGCTCGGGTTTGAGATCATCGGCTTGCACCATGTCGCCGCGATCGATGAAGCGTTTCAATCGCTGACCCACGAGAGCGTCGGGCACGATCTGTTCGTGCTTGTCGCTTTCGGGGAACGTGCGTTTCTCCACGCGAAAATCGTCGCGACGCAGGTAGGTGCCGACACTGAGCGGCGCGGTGGCGATGACGACCGGCACTTCCAGTTGCACGCGAGCGAAGATTTCCACCGTGCGCTGGCGCGTGCCGTCGCGACTGACGGTGACGTGGAACTGGCGCACGCCGGAGTTTGTTTTCTGACCGCCGCGGATGGTGAAATCGAATGGCGGCGTGGTGAGGCGGAGAAACTCGCCGCCGGCTTGCTCGAAGTCGAGAGAAATTGTCGCATCGGCGTCGCGGTATTCGCGCTGCACGTGCTGGGTCAACAGGTCCGCGAGCGATTGCGTGCCGGCGGCGGACTTTGTGATGGTTATAGCGGAATTGTCGGTGTTGCGCGACGTCGCGGGATCGCCAGCAGAATCGGTCTGCAGTGATTCGAACGTGATCGTGCATTCGCGTGCGCCGGAGAACAGCACGTCGCCGAGATTGACGCCGGCGTCCTGCAGGAGTTTGGCGGCGTCGCGGTAGCCAACGGTGTGTTTCTTGATCATGCCGTCCGGCAGGGTCACGCGTGTTTTTTCGAGGGTTGTGCGGAGATCGTCGGATGCACCGCGGGCGACGAGAATGTCGCTGAGGACAACTTCGTGCGTGAATACATGCGCGTTAGTGCGCAGCGAAAGACGCGGGGCGTCGTCGGCATCCGCAACGGCAGGAAGAGTGAGTTCTACGAATGCGAACGCGGCAATTGCGACGAGTCTGCCGGCCCCTCGCTTGTCGCGAGGGGTTCGGATGTTGTCGGCGGTTGCTTGGTTGTTTCGGCGTTTGCTGAATTTACTCATTGCTGGACTCAATTTATTCATCGATTGCTCTCTAAACTTCTAGGCTCGTACCGCTTCCTTACGGGCGCGGCTCTGATCGGCCGCGCGCTGTATTAGTCACTACCGACGGAGACTCGCGACGACTTGCAGAGCTTCGTCAGCGGTCTGGATCGACTGCGAGTTCATTTGGAAGAATCGCTGCGTTTTAATCAGTTCGACGAGTTCCGTGACCGCGTCGGTCGTGCTTTGTTCGAGGGTGCCTTGCAACATGGTGCCGTTGCCTTGTACGCCGGGTTCAGCGACCTGGGCTTCGCCGGACGCGGGGCTCTGGAAGAACAGGTTCGCGCCGTTCTGGAGCAGGCCGGCGGGGTTCGCGAATCGCGCGAGCTGAAGCTGGCCGAGTTCTGAGAGCGTGCCGTCAGCCTGGCGGACCGAAACGCGACCGTCGGCGGAAACCGAGACTGCGTCGGATGGCACGTCCTGCGGAATCTGCGGCGTGTTCAGCAAGCGGTAGCCGTTCGAATGACCGAGAACCAGTTCGCCGTCGAGGTTGCGGACGAAATTGCCCGCCCGCGTGTAAGCGGTGCCGCCGCCGGGGAGTTCGATCTGAAAGAAGCCGTCGCCTTGAATCATGATGTCGAGCGGGTTGCCTGTGAGATTCGCGGCACCCTGCTTGAAGAGTATCTGGGTGTTGCTGACGGTGACGCCGAGACCGACCTGCGTGCCGAGCGGGGCGGAGGTGTTGGCGCTGGTCTGCACGCCGGGCTGGGCCTGCAACTGGTAGATCAGATCCTGGAAATTGGCGCGGGAGGACTTGTAGCCGGTGGTGTCGGCGTTTGCGATGTTGTTGGCGATGACGTCGATCTTGGTCGCCATCGCTTGCATTCCGGTTGCTGCGGTATGCAGGGCTCGTATTGCCATGTTCCAGCTACTCCAATTGCTTGCTGGGTTTCCAGCGCTGATTTCGATTACTGGTTGCGAACGTTTTTCGCGCTTACTGCGTCCGGCACGGAGGCACGGACGCTACTTCGCCGTCCGGCACGGAGGCACGGACGCTACTTCGCCGTCCGGCACGGGGGCACGGACGCTACTAGCCTTGTGCGATGACGCTGATGACGCGGGCTGCGCTTTCATCTTGTAATTGCACCATGCGGGCGTTCATCTGGTACGAACGCGACGCTTCGATCATTTCCGTCATGTTGGTGATCGCCGATGAGCCGGAGCCTTCAACGAAACCCGCCTTCACCAGTGCGAGTGAGCCCGTTGGCTGCGCGTCGCCGGCGTCGAAGCGGCCCGCACCGGATTTGCGAAGCACGTTGTAGTCCGGGAAATCGGCGAGCGCGAGACGGCCAATGACGGCACCGTCTTGCAGCACAAATCCTTCCTCATCAAAACTCGGCGTACCGCCGCGCGGGTTCGCGATGATCGGCGTGCCGGTGATGCCGAGAACGCGCGCGCCGTCGGTCGCGGCGCGAAGAGAACCGTCAATATCCATCTGAAAGCGGCCGTCGCGCGTGTAAAGGGGTCGGCCGTCCTGTTCGACGACGAAGAAGCCGGAGCCGGAAAGAGCGGCGTCGGTCGGCGCGTCGGTGCGGATGAACGGGCCTTCGGAATAATCTGTCTGCGTCGCGCCGAGCCAGACGCCGCCGGAAAGCGACGAAAGCCAGTCGGCGCTGGGACCGTTGTGCTGACCTTCCTCGGTGGCGGTCAGTCGTTGTGCGAACGTCGCGATGTCGCGTTTGAAGCCGACGGTGTCGGCGTTCGCGATGTTGTTCGCGAGCGTATTCTGGCGGTATTCGTTGGTCATCATGCCCGCCGCCGACTCGTAGAAGCCGTAAATCATGCGCGGCCTCCGAAGCGATCGCGGAAGAGATCGGTGATGTCGATGGTGGTGCGGGTGGGTACGCTGTTTTCTGCGCGTCGCGCAGCTTCGACGCGCACGAGGGTGCCGAGCACGGTCCAGTCGAGGCGTGTGCCGGACTGAAGCTGAGCGGCGCGTTCGGCGGAAACGCCTGTATTCTTGGGGTTTTTGTGCTGTTCGTTCGATCGCATCGGACCTCCTCGCTCGTTGTTCGTCATCCGTGACGAGGGGAGATATGCAAATGCGATGCCAGAGTGGAGAAAGATGAGGGATCAGGGTTGAGGGTTGAGGGTTGAGGGGTGAGGGGTGAGGGTGTGGGTATGGGAGATTTTGGGATCAATTGGGCGGTGTGAACGTCTGAGAGATAGAGTCAGAGACATTTCGCCCTTGATGATATTTTCGGGTCCGGATTTTTCGTTTGTTGATGATCGGGGAATTGTTGACGGGGCGGCATCGTGAGGAGTGTGCGGGTGGGTGAGAACGGGCGACGACAGCGACCGACGGGGTTTGTGCTGTTTGCGCTGGCCCTCAACCTGTCGATTCTCGGGGCGCTGCTCTGGCTGCCGGCCTCCATGCTGGGGATATCGCGCAAAGAATTCGCGGCGGTGCCGCGGGTTTTGATCGAACATGACGAAGCGTTAAATTCGGACGTCGCGACTGATCCCCGTTTACCCACGCTGAACGATCCGTCACCGGTCGCGTCATCCGTTCCCGATGAAAATGCAAACGCGCAAATTTCGCGGGAGTGGTCTTCGCTTCTTGAAATCATTGCTCAACAGCCGGAGCCGACGCCTGCTTCGCAGCCTT
>JBFWWY010000041.1:0-11475 GCA_050245935.1 Phycisphaerae bacterium
GTAGCAGGCCTATCTTCGTGGCCGCCTGCAGCGTCCGCGGATCTTCGGCGCCTGCCGCCGCGCGAAATTGCGATTGCGCCTTTTGTGCCAGCGTCATGGACTGATCAATACGCCCCAAATCGCGATAGCGATCCGAAAGAACGTCGCGCAATTTGGCGTCGACGAGCGGCTGGTCCGCGAATTGACGATCGACGGCATTCACCGCCGGCGCGAGGATCATCGAGTCGATCATTTCGACCGCGGCGTCGGTCGCGTCGATGCGCGTGAGATAGCGTGCAAATGTTTCTTTCTCGTTTGTTTGCTGTTCGGCGTTGAGGCCCGTGTGCTCCAGCGCGGTTGCGAACTTCGTTTGCATATAATTCATCAAGCGCTGGCCCGCGCTTGGCGCGTCGACTTGCGCCAACATCTGCGCTTGAAAATCCGAAACATTCTGTAGCTCAGCAGCACGCTGGTTCGACTCGTGCTCCGCCGCCAATGCACGGTTGCGCTCGCTGATGGCAATCCGCGCCTGCCATGCGAAGGCGAACAAGCCGGCCGTCAGTGCCAGGACCACGGCGCTCACCGCCAGGACTGCGCCGCGATGACGGCGAACAAACTTCCGCGTCAAATACGTCCGGCTGGGCGGCGCCGCATGAATTGCTTCCCCGTTCAGATAGCGTTGCAAATCCGCAGCGAGCGTGCTTGCCGACTCGTAACGACGGGTCCGGTCCTTTTCGAGCGCTTTCATCGCGATCCAGTCGAGTTCGCCGCGGACCGTCGAATCCAGCTTGCGGGGTTCCGTGCGACGATTTTCGGCAATCGCACTGATGGTCACAGTGCTCCGTTGGAGACGCGTGCTGGGTTTGGGCGGATCGACCTCGCGAATGATTCGTTGCAATTCGCCGAACGCCGCTTGTCGCAAGTCGTGGCCGCTGAACGGCGTGGTGCCGGTGAGCAATTCATATAGAAGCACGCCCAGCGAATACACATCCGTACGCGTGTCGATGTCGAGGTCTCCATCCGCCTGTTCGGGACTCATGTACTCCGGGGTGCCGATCAATTGCCGGTGTTCGGTGAAGAAGGTTTGTTCCGTCAACGGCGCCTCCAGCGCTTTGGCGATGCCGAAGTCGATTATCTTCACCTGCGGCTGGTCGTCGTGTTTGACCACCAGCACGTTGCTCGGCTTGATGTCGCGATGCACTACACCCTTTGTGTGCGCGTGCTGAACGGCGCGACAGGCCTGCATAAAAAGTTCGAGTCGCTCGGGAATCGCGAGTTTGTGCGTATCACAATGGGCGACGATCGACGAACCCTCACAAAACTCCATGACGAAATAGGGGCGGCCTGTGAGCGTCGTGCCGGCATCAAAGACTTTTGCGATGTGCGCATGGTCCATCACCGCCAAGGCTTGTCGCTCTTGGTCGAAGCGGGCGACGATTTGTTTGCTGTCCATGCCAGCTTTGATCACCTTGAGGGCCACCAGCCGCCGCACCGGCGTACGTTGTTCGGCCAGCCATACACGACCGAATCCGCCTTCGCCGAGGGGTTTCACGAGCTGAAAGCGGTCGATGGTGTCGCCGGCCCGCTCTTCACTTGGAAGGGACAGTTCGTTCGCTTCCCGGCGAATTTGCGCATGCATCGTCGACAACTGTTCCGCCAGCGATGCGAATACGCTCTTATGTCTGCTCGCCTCCAGCAATCGCTCGACCAGTCCGAGCAACTCGGCGTCGCCGGCACAGCGACGGCTGACGAATGCCGCGCGGAGTGATTCAGACAACGCGTACGCCTCCAGGAAGACAGCCGTTGCCTGTTCGTACCGTTGCTGCTCATTCATCGGCCGCGTCCTTTTGCAACTGCATCCGCAGCCAGGCCCGAGCAACGCTCCAATCTTCTGCGACCGTCGAGCGGGCGATTTGGAGCGCAGTTGCAATCTCGTCATTCGTGAGACCGCCGAAGATTCGAAGCTCGATCACTTTCGCGCGACGCAAATCGATTTGTGCGTAGCGAGTGATCAGTTCATCCAATTCCAGAATTTCAAAATCGCGATTGAGTGCTGACTTTGCCTGGTCCAGCGATAAACGCTGCGCATCGCCGCCGCGCTTCACGGCGGAGCGCCGGCGGGCGTGATCAACGAGAATGCAGCGCATCGCGACAGCCGCCACAGCGAGGGCATGACGTTCGTCTTCGACTCGAATGCCGCGCTGCTGAACACGAACAAACGCTTCGTGTACGAGTGCAGTCGGCTGAAGCGTGTGGGCCGGGCTTTCGCCGCGCATGTAACCCTGCGCTATTCTGTGCAGTTCGTTGTAAATCTGAGGAAATAAGCGTTCGATCGTTTCATGATCATGCTTGTCCGCAGTCATGAGCAGCCGCGAAAGAGTCTGCGAAACAACCGCGTCCATGACCGTAATCTCCAGCAATGTGACCATATTCTAGCGGCGCACAATCATGATTCATATGCGAATCTTTCCAAAGCTTCGTGACTTTCCAAGTTCCACGATTGCATACCGCAGTTCGATGTGACGTTCGGCTGCAGCCGGGTGACGTTCGTTGTCCTAAAATCTGGCTTGATCGGCATAAAAGTTGGGCAGAGAAACGAAAATGACTCACAAAGCTCCTACAGGTCTGCTACGTCGGTCGCCTGAAAGTTGGGGATGTCATCTCTGAGCGATAAAAACCATTGCGTGTGAACAGGCGATCGAAAGCGTGTTGCGCGGTGCCGTACAACCGCTTATTTCTCGCAAGTTCCCACTGGCGCTTCGTTTTTCACAAATTGTTCATGAAAGTTGAAATCTAATTCCACGCCTGCCACCTGTGTTGGATAGCGGCGCGGGATTCTCACATTGGGGCATGGACCTTTCAGGGAATTGGTTGGCCGCGCCATCCAGTCTTCCGACATGATGCCCAGTTGCACAGTTCGTGTGCAGCTCCGCACGATGTTTGTGCAACGCGGGTTGCCGCGACGGTGCACAGCAATTCATAAGATGTGACAGAGGGGCCGCTTACGATTTTTGCCCCAGTTGGCATCGATCTTGATTATGAATCAGCTTTCCCTTGATCCATTGATTTCTTACCGAATCGTCTGAGGGGAAAGAGATGGCTCATTCTTGCGGAGGCTCTTTGTGAAGAAGAAGATTGTTGTCGGCCTGACGGCCTCGTTTTTGGCATCAGCGACGCATGCGGCGCTCATCGATTTCAATTCTGCCGGTGACTTGGCGAATCGTTTCTCGCTGAATACGAACAACGGAAATCCCGTGAAGTTTACGCAGGTTATGGCGGGCGGACTTGGAAACTCCGGTGCCGTGGATTATCTGCCCACCACGGAATCCGACCATACGACGGCTGTGTTCAACGAACAGAGTTTCTCTTTTGAGAATCCCGGCGACTCGATCACGGTTTCGCATTTCCTGCTGCGCCAGGATGCAACGGCGATTCAAACGCCGTGGACACATCTTGGAATTACAGGTGACACCAGCGAGCGTCTGGACGCAGGCAGTGCTGAAAACTCGTACGCCAGCATTCGCTTCGAACCTGTCGGCGGCGCACTCGCCACCGATGTATTCGTGCGGGCAGAGACAAAAGTAAATGGCGGGGGCCGACTGCGCACGACGCTGAGTTCGCCACTCTCGCTGGATGCCGGCAACTGGTACTTCGTATCCACAACGTTTACGTTCGAGAGCAATGCCAGTATCGCGGTCTCGACGACTCTCGAAGACTGGGGAACGGATGGCAGTGCGTTTCTCAGTACGCTCCTGGAAGTTCCGCCAACGAGCATCGCGAATTCCGGATTGGATAGCGTCAATGGCGACGGCACAGTTTGGGGCGCGTTTCGCGATTTCAACGAAGGTGGCGCGAATCTGTCGGACAATTTCTCGGTAATCCCAGAGCCGACCAGCCTGTTGGCTGCAACTCTTGTCTTCATGATTGCCGCATTGCGACGACGTCCATAATCGGTGCGAATGTTTTCAAGAGCTGTGAGAATCTGTGCGTGCGGAATCGCGGTGTTCGCGACGGCTGCGCAGGAATGCCCTGATTCGACCGCGAACGCCGTGCTCGGGCAGATTGATTTCTCATCCAACCTGCCCAATCCACCCAATGGCTTTCCCTCCAGTTCCGGCTTTTCTCTTTCCAACGCAGCGAGTATTGCCGTTGCGCGCAGCGGTCGCCTGTACCTCAGTGACGCCGACAATCATCGCATCTTGAGTTGGGCCAACGCCGTCCAATTCGACATCGGCCAGCCTGCGGACATGGTCTTCGGACAGCCGGACTTTGTCTCAAACCAACCCAACAACGGCGGCGTGTCGGCACACAGTCTGTATCTGCCGCAAGGCCTCTTCGTCGACGAGAATGAAAATTTGTGGGTTGCCGACGCGTTTAACCATCGCGTTCTCAAATTCAATTCACCCGAATCGGATGCAACGCCGTACGATGCTGATCTGGTGGTTGGCCAAGTAGACCTGAATCACAATGACGAGAATCTGGGATTGGGAGGGACCGGGCCGCACGTCGCGCTTCCAAACAGTCTGCAATTTCCCGGTCGCGTTTGGGTCGGTCGGCACTGGCTGTTTGTGGCCGATTCCGGGAACAGCCGCGTGCTGCGATATCCGCAGCCTACGACGAACACACCCGCCGCTGATGTCGTGTATGGTCAGTTCGACAACTTCTTCTGTCGGGCGAAGAACAATGATGGCACCTGCGAAAACGGATTTGCCGCGTCGCGCGAGAACATGAAAAATCCAATCGGCATCGCTTTGGATTCACACGGCAGGCTGTTTGTGGCGGATTGGGCGAACAATCGAATCCTCCGTTTTGATCCGCCGCTGACCGATACGATCCCGGAAGCGGTCATTGGTCAACCGGATTTTTCGAGCAGCTTTTTCAATAACGGCGGCGCTGCACAGGGGCTTGGTCTTCCCATCGACCTTGCCTTTGATTCCCGCGACAATCTGTTTGTCGCCGACTCCGGCAATAATCGAATTCTGGTGTACGAATCACCGCTGTCTTCCGTGCCCACCTGCGTACTCGGCCAGTTGGATCAACTGGGCGGCGTGGAGCCGAACCACGGTCTCGGTTTCTTTTCGACAGACGCCGAAGGATTGTCCGGGCCGACAGGCGTTGTGCTGGATCGCGCCGGAAACATCTATCTTGCGGACACAAACAACCAGCGCGCGTTGCGTTTTGTACGCGGTTGCGGATTCGGCGACATGAACAGTGACGGGCTGGTCGCTGGCGACGATGCAGCCCTGTGGTCTGCCGCGCTGATCGGACCCGCTTCATCGATTGTCGAGAACGCGAAGCCGCGCGGCACAAAAGAATGTGCAGATTTAGACGGCGATGAAGACGTGGATCTGGCCGATCTGGCAAGACTGCAACTGGCATTCGGTGTCGGTCTTTAGTTCATGCCTCAACTTTCTCAGAATTTGTCCCGGCGCCCCGCGATGACGCTTGTGGAGATACTCGTTGTTTGCGCGACAATCGCCTTGTTAACCGCGATTTTGATACCCGCACTGTCCGGCGCGCGCACCCGCGCGCTTGGCATTGTCTGTCAGGCGAATCTCCGGAGCATCATGACAGGTGTACTCGCGTACGCGACCGCCGAAAATGACTTCGTCGTTCCCGCTTATAACATGCGCGGTGTCAGCACCGGCATCAACAATCCGCTGGATGGCTGGGCACCGATTCTGAATCGCGATCGCTATGTTCAGGGAGAAGCACAACGAATTGCGGCACCGTTCTGCTGCCCGCTGACTCGCGAGATTCCGGGAATGCGATTCACGCAGACGGGAGACGATCCGCTGAATCCGGTGGGGTACATGGACTGGCCCACAGCGCTCACGGTCTCGCAAAACTTCGGGATCACAATTCCGAGCAACGGCTTCACACAGATCATTCGCGTCGGTTACTGGATCAACGGGGACAACCCGATCGGCATTCCGCGCCGATTCGTACAAGGCATCTATTTCACGGGTTCTGTCGGCTACGGCCCCGATCCGGAAGGGAATGTGATGGAAGCAAGCCGGTACGCGATGTTTCGAAACCCTGCGCAGCTGATCGCGTTTGCGGATGGATTGTACAGCGGAGGTCAAAAGGCGACTCGCTATGGCGAACGTGACATCCGCATTGGATATCGACATCCCGGCAGCCCGCGTGCCGCAAACGTGGCCCTCGCGGACGGGCACGTTGAATCCCTGGAAGGTGATAAATTCCCGCGAAGTGCTTCGGAATATCTATCGGTAGACGCGGCGCGCGAAGAAAATCTCGGCAGCTCTCTCACCATCTATGCAGATCCGTATCTGACGTTGGGGATCCACACGCAGAAACCGTAATGTGTCCACGCGTTTCGCTTACCCCGTAAAGTCCGACAAGTTTACGTTCATTTCACGAAGCTTGCTTCGCAATGTGTTTCGGTGCAGGCCGAGGTACTCGGCTGCTTCAGATTGATTGCCGCGAAACCGTGTCATCGCATCTACAATGAGCGCCCGTTCCACTTCCGAAGTGATCTGCGCAGATCGACCCACGTTTGTCGATTCGACGTTCATCGCCGCTTGTACAGCGATTCGCCCCAGTTGACTGTCTAGCGCGGGTTTGCATTGCGATCGGATTGTCAGTGGCAGGTCTTCTGTCAGCACCACCGGCGACGGGGACACCGTCGCGACATGCGCCATCGCACTGCGCAGTTCACGAACATTGCCCGGCCAGTGATAATGCTGGAGCACTTCCAGCGCGGAATCACTGATTCGTCTGGAGATGTCCGGAAACCCCGACGCTGCGCGCAAAAAATGTTCCGCCAACTCGGGAATGTCCTGGGGTCGCTCGCGCAGCGCGGGCATGAACATCCGGAGTACCGCGAGCCGGTAATACAAATCCTGTCTGAATTTTCTATCCTCGACATCGGCTTTCAAGTTGCGGTTGGTGGCGGAAAGTACCCGCACATTTGTACGGATGTTTTGCGACGAACCCACGCGAGCAATCATTCCGTCGTCGAGGACCCGAAGAAGCTTCACCTGGACGGCGAGGGGAAGGTCGCCGACCTCATCGAGCAGCAGCACTCCGCCGGCTGCAACTTCGAATAACCCAGCACGATCGGCAGTGGCGCCTGTAAACGCCCCCCGGACGTGGCCAAATAGCTCACTCTCGATCAGATTCTCGGGAATGGCACCACAATTGACTGCCACGAACGGCCCTTCACTCCGACCGCCGAAGTGATGAATGGCGCGTGCTGCAAGTTCCTTGCCGGTGCCCGTTTCCCCTTCGATGAGAACCGGAGATTCCGACGCGGCGTACCGAGCGATGAGCTTGTACGCATCCTGCATCGGTAGCGAGCGGCCAATCAGAATGCTATTCCCCAGCTTTCGTGCTGGGACCTGCGCGATCTCAGTTCCGGCGATGTCGCGGATTCGCGTCGCAATTGCCAAGGCTGCGTCAAGATCAATCGGCTTGGGAAGATAGTCGAACGCTTTCCCGCGGATCGCCTTCATTACCGATTCCAATCCGCCAAACGCGGTAATCACGACGACCCGTGTCGAGCCGCCTTCCAGTTCCTCTAGAAGATCGAGTCCGCTGATGTCCGGGAGCCGCACATCCAGAAAGGCGACGGTAGGCTGCAGACGCCTGCACATGTCCAGCCCTTTTTGGCCATTGGAAGCGACGTCCACGCGCCACCCGCGCTTCTCAAAAAACCGCTGAAATGCAAGGCAGATGGACGACTCATCGTCTACAACGACCACGGAACCTCGATGTTCATCGCGCATGGCTTGCGTTCTCCCGTTGCGTCGCATGAGCAACTGTATCCAAACCGCGCGACGTCGGAATGTCCAGCCAGAATAGCGATCCGCGTTCCTGCGGCTCAAATCCGATGGCTCCTCCATGCGCTTCCATAATCTGTTTGGATAAATACAAGCCGAGCCCTACGCCGTTGGGCTTATGAGACACGAACGCGTCGAAGACGTCTTCGTCAGAGTCGGGTATACCATGGCCGTTGTCCGCAACGATTAGCCTCACAAATTCATTCTTCCGCGCGATGGAGATTTTTATCTCGCCGCCGGCCGGCATGGCTTCTATGGCGTTTATGAACAAATTGATGATGACTTGCCGAATCTTGTTCGGGATTGCATCGACCCACGTCGCTGCGCCGGAGTAAGCAAAGTCAACCTGCACTGATCCGTGACGCATTCGTGCCGCGAGCAGCGCAATCACGCCTTCCACCAGAGACGAAAGCTCGACCGGCTCGGCAATCGGCTGCGCGACTGTTTCTTTTTGCACGGCGAACTCCATCAGCTCGTTCACATATAGCGCCATGCGATCAATTTCGCACCCGATCGCGACAAAAGAGGGATCCTGCTCAACTCCTGCTTGATCCTGGAGCACGCGGAGATTCATCTTGATTCCACTCAGCGGATTGCGGAGTTCGTGTGCGACGCTCACACTGAGCTTGCCGAGCGTCGCGAGCCTCTCGGACAGCATGAGCCGCTGCTGCGCCAACAACAGTCGATCCCATAGATCGTAAAACGCTTCAGCGAGCCGTCGCGTTTCCGCAGGACCGGTGGTCAGGAGTGTTCGACGCGCGCTGTCCCTTTCTTGTTTCGGCGGGATTGCACGAGACCAGCCGGAGCCTGGTGCGCCGAGCTCCTGATGATCTGCTGCCGCCTCGTGCGCCATTCGAATCAACTCCTGAGTGAGCCGGTGGACCGGTCGTGTAAAGGCAAACGAAAGGACGCAGGCCATGATCGTTGCCAGAATCGCGACCGGAATCATTGCGCTCTCCACGCGCGCGGCCGTGCTGCTGCGGACAGAAACGAATTTAGACTGCGGCGTCAGCAGATAAAGCCGGCGGGCAGCGTCGCCGGAATCACGTCCCGACTTCGAGTTGCCACTGGTTGCATGAACGGCGACGCGATACTGAATTCCGGCGATCTCGCAAATCGCAAGGTTACGATGGTTCTTGAACTGTTTCACAAAATTCGCCGTCTCGTCCGCGCTCAGGCTGGACCCGAGAATTCGCCCGGAACTCGTGTTCTGGGCAATCCAATGCGCATCCAGCAACTCTCCGAGATAATTCATCATCGCGTTGCTCAACGGGAAGGTGTTTCGGTCGATAAATTTCGAAACATTGGCGACCATTTCCGTCGCCAGTCGTTCCTCCGCAGCGCGGCCCGCAATGTCCTGTGCGATCCATCCAACGGCAGCGGTGATGCACACGGCAAACAGATTGAGAGAGACAACGATCCAAACCCAGATTGGCAGACGCATGCGAAACCTCTTCAATCCCAGACCGCCGCAAACAGACTTAACGTTTCGGCGCAAACGTCAATCACTCGAAGTATCGATCACGTGGCCGCGCCGCGCGCAAAGTCGGGCCGGGCATATTCTATGCTCACTGATACTTTCACAGGCAGGTGAACACGCGACTCTCTCATTCAATAATTTGCGACAAAAGCAGCGCATTTTGCTCCTGACGATGGACCGGAGAACACCGCACGCGGTTGCGTTTCGGAAGAATGCGTTCAAGCGTCGCGACCCGTCTGGCGATCGCACCTCTCTGCCACTTCTTGCGATCCGGCGGCTAAGGAACTCGTCGTGCAGAAGCGTGTTGTTGCGCGGTGCGCGGCATGCTGATGTTTGTTTCTGTCAGCGATGCGCGAAGGCGAGTTGGCAGGCTACGGCCCTTCCTTCCGGAAACGGTATAGCGAAGAGCGCAAAATCGTATTGCCCGAGCACGACTCCAATCTTATCATTATCCCTGCTCTCCTCGCCGAGCAAGCAAATTTGCGAGAGTTTCGGCGAACCGGCGCAATTCCGGCGGCTGAGCGTGCGCCCGATAGGGTGGTCAGTTCTTTTTTTGATCCCATCGACGAGAGTGTTTTGCGGTTTTTCGACCGCGGCTTGACAGACTCTATGCGTTCTCGAGCCAGCTTGCCCGGCTTGGCGCAGGGACGGGGAAGTGCGCAGGATGCGAAACGGCCGGTGATTGCTCATTCCAACCGTGCTTTCGCAACTGGAATTTGCGATTGATGACGGCAAACCAGAATGTGCGTTGCCGCGCATTCGCGGCCAACTCTGATCGGGGCGCGAAACTGAATTCCTCCGGAGGTACAGCATGTTCGAAATACGAGTCGGGTCGGCTTCCCGGCACCTTGGCGTCACGCTGTGGGGATGTGTTGTTGCGACGTTGATGATGGCCCCGAGGCTTCATGCGGGATTCACGAATTCAGGCTTCGAGCTAAACAACTTCAATGGGTGGACGCTGGAATACGGGAACGACTATGGATTCGGAGTGACATGGCAGACCGTGCGTCCGGCCAATCACCCGATTCCGCAGATCGTGACAAGCACGAGTTTCGGCACCGAAACAATCCCCGCCGCCCTCTGCGGAACGTTCATGGCGCAACTGAACGATTTGGCCGGCGACGCGCACACGACACGCATCAGCCAAACGTGCACGCTCGACGCGTCCGACGTTGATACCTGCGGCGTTGCCACACTGAGCGTTTGTTGGCTCGCGGTTCTTTGTGATCCTGGGCATGACGCATCGCAGCAGCCCCAGTTTCAACTTGAGCTCTTGCACCGGCGCACCGGCTTTCCGTCAATTGTGAGCAGGATCACCGTGACGCCGGGCGTTGCGACGGCCATCCCCGGTTCCGGCTGGCAAAGCGCCGGCCTGTGCACCGATACCGCGATCGACGGCAGAATCTTGTACAAATCGGAGTGCACGGCTGTTCCGATCTTTGACCTGCTTGCGGGCGATCAACTGACCGTCCGCATGACCGTGCGTGACTGCACGCAACGGGCGCATGGCGGCATGGCGTTCATCGATTGCGTGGAGCTGCAACCAGGTTTGCCGGACTCAGCAGTCGTCGGAACTCCCAGCTTTTCGTGCTTTGGCGACAGCGATTTCCCGTTTTCGCCATCCCCGCTTCAGACACCCGCCACATGGGGCACGACACCGTCCACGACGAACTGCAGTTCGCTCCGCGCCGCCGGCGATTTCAATCGCGACGGATGGTGCGATGTGGCGGAATATCGAAAGACCGGCGGAACGTTCAGTTGCCTGACGAGCGGCGGGATCTGGACGCTGATATCGTCAGGCACTTCTTTTGCAACACAAAATCCGAACACTGCGACAGGACCGGCATTGGGCACCCTCTCGTGGGATCGACTGAAGTCCGGTGATTTCGATGGCGACGGCTATGACGACGCAATGGGCGTGCGCTCTAACGGCACCGGCGCTCGCATCGTCTGGGGCAGTGCGGCGGGCCTTAATTCGGTGACAACCCCCAGCGTTGTTGGTCCCCTTGGCAGCCGCAAGGACTATTGGGTCGGCGATTTCAATGGCGACGGTCGCGATGACATTGCGCGCATCGATCCGAGCGGTGCCAGTGGGTCACAGGGAATTTCGGTGGCGCGGGGCCAACCTCCATCCGTGTGCACCGTGAATCGCAACAACCCGTTCCTCCCGTTCGCCAATTGGTCGGCGAGCTTTGGCGCAGATCCGATCCA
>JBFWWY010000042.1:0-11475 GCA_050245935.1 Phycisphaerae bacterium
AGATCCGTGTCAATCAGCTTCTGCAGCCAATTCTTTGTTTCGGCGGAATCCACACCGATGTGATAGGTTTCCTGTCGCAAACGCGTGGTCTGCACCTCGAAGGCGTGAAACGAACCGAGCATCAGCATCGGATATAACACCATCGGCACCAGCACCATCGTGATGACGGTGCGGCGATCACGCAGGGTGTCGCGCAATTCCTTGCGCCAAATCGTATTAATCCGGGTAAACCGGCTCATTCGCATCTACCAGTCGTAAGAAGGCGTCGCTCAAGCGACTTTCGCCTGCGAGCGAATACAGTTCATTCAGCGTGCCCTCGGCGACGATTCGACCGTCAAACATCAAGCCGATGTAGCCGCACATGCGTTCGATTTCGTCGAGCGCATGCGTCGAAAGTAAAATTGCCTTACCGTTATCGGCCTGACGCTCGATAAATTCCAGAATCAGCCGATTGCTCATGACGTCCAATCCCAGCGTCGGCTCATCCAGAACCAGTATCGGTGGATTCGCAATCAGCGCCCGCGCAATGTTCGTTCGCTGTTTCTGCCCCGTCGACAATGCACCGCAGCGCATCTGACAGAATTGCTCCATACCGAGCATCTGCACCAGTTCATCGATTCGGCTTTTGGCCGCTTGCGGCGGGATGTCATACAGCGCCGCGAAATATTCCAGCACTTCGATCGGCGATAGCCGGGCGTACAGGCCGGTGTTTGCCGTCAGAAAGCCGATCTGCCGTTTGACCTGATCGGGCGCGCTCGTAACTTCCTGGCCATTGATGATCACAGTCCCGCTGGTGGGCTGAAGCAGACCGCTGACCATTCGCAATGTCGTGGTTTTGCCGGCGCCGTTGGGGCCGAGCAATCCATAAATCTGGCCGGCTTCCACTTCGAAACTGATGTTCGCGACCGCCGTCTTCTCCGTGCCCTGCGGCGTCGGGAAACGCTTGCACAGGTCGACGGCACGAATCACGGGTCGGCGAGACGTAGATGTATCGGCCGATAACAACAGCAAAAATCCTGTGAGAAGTCTTCCTGGGTGGCAGGGTGCCGCAGGCGATGGGTTGTTGCCCACCGCGCCGATCTTTTCATCTTATCGGCTTTTCCTGGACGCACCTCCGCGAATCGCCAAAAACAACTTCAACTTATTGGACCTTGTGCAACCTTGATAATGGTGGGCCGCGTCAACTTGTTGCCTTGCGATCCGCCGATGTCGATGGGCATTGTTTAGTCAAGGGAATCTTCGAGATCGTCGAGGAAATCGTCGAAATCATCATCATCGTCATCAAAGAAACCGTCATCGTCGATCTCGTCGAAAAGGTCATCAACGAATTCCAGCAAGTCCTCGCTGACTCGACAACCCGTTGCCAGCGTCGGAAGCCCTGCAAAAAGAAATAGGCCGAGAAATCCTGTTGCAAAACGTCGTTTCATTTTCGGTCTCCTGCTCAAAAGGCGTCGCCGCGAGAAAATTTTTAACGGTTCGATCGTCCGAGTTACCATCCTTGCGCATCGTTCGTTTCGCGATTGCGCCAGTGCGTTCAATATATTATCGATCCGCACAAATAACCATGTGGGTTTCCAGTCCGGCCACGAAAAATTCTCTTGATGTAACTATCTGTCGATGTGTAAGTTAAGTGAGGTTGGGTCGCGGCATAGTGAGCCGCGCGGTAGCGAAAATACAAGGAGTTTATGACCATGCGTGCTCGATTGTTTGCATCCCTGATGACGGTGGGTTTGACACTGCCGGCTTTTGCCGGTTTGTTGCCCGGTGAACAAGTTTACAATTCCGATCTTGCCGGTACCGGCGAAGTCGGAGACGGTGGCCCCTATTACACCTCCGGTCTCCCCGCGTGGGTCAACGGCGGGTCGCTGGCGGCATCTCTCAGCTCGCCAATCGCCGGCATCCCCGGTTTCTCGGCGTTCATGGGTACCGTGGATAGCGCGGTGTACTACGTCAATGGCGTAGACGCCAGCGCCGGTATGGGCTTTACCTATCGCATCAACCTCGACGCCAACAGCGCGCCGCGTCTCGTTCGTGCCGCACTCGGACCCTCGATCTGGTCCAGCATCACGATCCTCGACGAAGGTGCGGACGGCAGCGGCAATTCGACCGCAGCGTCCGGCAACACGACCTGGACCGACGGCGATCCCTACTTCATCGAGCGTGAAGCCACCACCGGTGCACCGGCGTGGAACTTCCGCTTCGGCACCGACGGCACGCGACTCGACCCGACCAACAGCTCCGCGCTCGTATGGTTTGAAACAGATGCGGAATACTTCGAGAACGGCGGCACGATCACGCTGCTCGATGGTGGTGCAGCAGGTGCGGCCCGCGTGCTGACCGTCGGCATTCCGAGCCCGACCGCCGGCGTTCTGACGATCATCGGTTCAGTTGTTCTCGCTGGAATGCGTCGTCGCATGTAGGTTCGAATGAAGTCCGAACTCCCGGCATCACGTTGGGATCCGGACACTTCGCATGCGATCCCATCTTCCGTAACGGAAACGAATCACATGTCTTTCAAAGAAGCGTCCGGCATCCCCGCCGGACGTTTCTCTTTTTGCGTGACACACCTATCCGCGCACTCAAATCCTTGATCCCTCGAAGACTGGAATCCTCAACCCCTCGCCGCCTCATTCATTCTCAACCTTCCTCCTCTTTTCTTCACGTCAACACCCCAGCGATCGTCCCCGTCATCCAGCACGCCATCGCGCCGCCGAGCATGGCGCGCGGGCCCAGTCGCGCGAGGTCCGCCTTGCGATCCGGCGCAAGTACGCCGATGCCGCCGATCTGAATGGCAATCGAACTGAAATTCGCAAAGCCGCAGAGGCAGTACGTCGCGATCCGCACGGTTCGCTCGCTGATCAGTTCTGCGTCGATCATGCCGCGTAACTGCTTGTAAGCGAGAAATTCATTCGTCGACATCGCCACGCCGAGCAGCGAGCCGAATGTCGCGCGATCCGGCGCTTCGATCCCGATGAGAAAGGCAATCGGATAAAAAACAACGCCGAGAATCGCCGCGAGATTCAGCTTGTCCGTGCCGATCATGTCGAGTACCGGCTGCATAAACTGGAAGCCGCCGAGCCAGACGAGGGAATAGTCAACCAGGGTGATGAGTGCGATAAACACGATCAGCATCGCAACGACATTGATCGCAAGCATCACGCCGTCGGTGGTCCCGATCGCGGCGGCGTGAATCACGTTGCGCGATTCGGTTTTGACTTCAACCTTCGCATCACCACCTGTCTCCGGCGTCTCCGACTCCGGCAGCATGACTTTTGCGATGACGAAAGCGGCAGGCGCGGACATCAGACATGCCGTGAGAAAATGCCGCGCGACTTCGACGCGGCGCGCCGGATCTTCACCCGCGACAATTGCGATATACGCCGCTAGCGGACCACTGGCGACGGTTGCGAAGCCGCACACCATCATCGCCATCAGCTCGGACTGCGTCATGCGCGAGATGTACGGCCGCACGAACAGCGGCGCTTCGGTCTGGCCGACGAAAATATTCCCCGCCGACGCGAGTCCCTCCGCCCCACTCACGCCGAGCAGTCGCACCATGACTTTCGCGAGCAGACCGACGACCCACTGCAATATGCCAAGGTGATAGCCGATCGCTGAGATTGCCGAGAAAACGATAATCGGCGGAATCACCTGTACGAGGAAGATATATCCCCAGGCGCCCGTGTCGTCGATCAGATTGCCGAAGATGAACCTCGACCCTTCCCCCGTCGCGAGCAAAATTGTCTGCACCGCATGAGCGAGCCCGGTCATCGCCCCCTGACCGACATTCGTATGCAGAACGGCAAGCGCCAGCACCCACTGCAGAATCAATCCGCCGACGACCGTGCGAATCGGAAACCCGCGTCGATTCGACGACAGCAGCCAGGCAATTCCGATCAATCCGAGAATGCCGCCGACGCCGCGAAAAACATGCGCTGCTGTAATCGTCATATCCGCAATCATGCGGCGAATTGTGACCGAGATTGCGGGAAAATGTCAGTCGTCGGGTAAGGATCGCGCCGCCCCTCGAATTTCCACGACTGCTGTTTTTAGACCATGGTTATGCGAAAAAACTGGGAATCAAACTGGACCAGTTCTTTGCCCGCTGGATGTCCCCCGTATTTAGCGAGGTTTCCACGATTCCCGGCGGTTGCGAAACTGAGCGATCAACTGTTCTGGGCGTACAAACGTTGATGTAGTTGACGTTTTCGCGGGCGCGGTGTAATTTCCCCGGTTCGCGCGAATCGGGGTCTGACCCCGTTCCGGGCGCCCGGATGGCGGAATTGGCAGACGCGCCAGGTTGAGGGCCTGGTGGGAGTTAATCCCGTGCTGGTTCGAATCCAGTTCCGGGCATTTCGTTGCCGCGTTTCGGCGGGGCAACGGGATGACTGCACCCCTAGCTCAATTGGACAGAGCATCGGTCTACGGAACCGAAGGTTACTGGTTCGAATCCAGTGGGGTGCGTTTCACATCTTCCTCGAATCTCCAAACAGAACCCCTCGCGCCAAGCGCGGGATCGAGACCTCCGGTGAGTCATAATTGTCTGTCGCTTTGCGCAATCTTGCTTCAAGCGTCGGCATTTGACAGTTGCTTATCGCATCCCGCTCGGCAGTAGCTCGCCCGCCCGATTTTCGAGACGTGAAATCACGACAGACTGCGACCGATCGTCTCGCCGATCGCTTTGCATTCCGCGACCGTCTTCGCCCAGGCTTCGGGCGTCAAGGACTGCGCGCCATCGGTCATCGCGTGCTCCGGGTCGTGATGCACTTCGACGAGCAAGCCGTCGGCCCCTGCCGCAACCGCCGCGCGGCACATCGCGGGCACCATATACGCATGGCCAGTGCCCTGACTCGGATCGATAATGATCGGCAGATGACTTTCGCGTTTGACAGCGGGAATGATCGCGAGCGGCAACGTGTTGCGAACGTATGTTTCATGCGTACGGATGCCCCGTTCGCAGAGCACGACATTCGGATTTCCCGCTGAAATGATGTACTCCGCTGCCAGCAGAAACTCGTCGAGTGTCGCACTCCAGCCGCGTTTGAGAATGACGGTACGATTCGACTCGCCGCACGCCATCAGCAGATTGAAATTGTGCATGTTGCGCGTGCCGATCTGCAGCACGTCGGCGTAGCGACTCACGAGTTCCACCTGATCGATGCTCATGACTTCGGTGACGACGGCAAGACCGGTCGCTTCGCGGGCCTCGGCCAATAGTTCGAGCCCCTTCTCTCCCAATCCCTGAAACTGATAAGGGTTCGTGCGCGGCTTGAACGCGCCGCCGCGCAGTCCCACGGCCCCCGACTCCTTCACCGCATGGGCGATTTCCAGCAATTGTTCCCGAGATTCCACGCTGCACGGGCCGGCGATCATCGCCAGCTTGCTTCCACCCACGGACGCATGTTCGCCGATCGGGATCACCGAGGGCTCAGCGCGAACCTCGCGACTCGCCACCTTGTACGGTGCGAGAATCGGGACGATCTTGTCCACGCCGGGCGCGCTTTCGATCGCGCTTTTGTCGACGTTGCGCTTGTCGCCGATGGCGGCGATCACCGTTCGGTCAGTGCCGACAATAACATGATCCTGCAGACCGAATTCGCGCACCAACGAGACCACGTGCGCAACCTGCTCCGGCGACGATCCTGATTGCATGATGACGATCATGTGTGCGATGGTAGCGGATGAACGCCGCTGAGTTAAAGGTCGGAGTTATCCGGCGAAAGAAATCAGCAAGATCGTACGAAAATCCATTCAAATATCAGAACCCCGCCCGAAAAGTGAGAAGGCAAAACGTCGTGATGCCGGCACCCCGAAGTATGAGAGGCCGCCGGGGAAGCGCGCGTTTCGACCTCCTCAACGTCACCCCAGCGCGGCAAACCCCACGAAGACTTTTCGTCGACCCTGGACAAGAATTTTGTTGACGGTCATGAAGGAAAATGTTAACATGCGGGGCTAACTTGGAGTTTATGACATGCGTGCAAAACAACACATCCGATCCGAACGGTTTATGCGTTGCGAAAGCAATGTGGAACCGGCACGCTACGCGCCCGACGCCTAGTCCGCGTCGCGATCCCTTTTCCCTGAATCCAGAGTTAACGTTTTCGGCGGGCCATTGCTGCGCGCCGAGGTTTGCATCCTGACGGCAATTGCGCCGCATTGGAAAGTTTTGTCATCATGAACACGCCAACAAGAATCGCAAAGACCCTCGCACCGGAGGACCTGCAGCCGGGTCAGTATATCACTGTGCTGCACGAGACGCGGCAGATCGCGCCCTTCGGCGCGATTTTCGCGGATCAACCGGTCGTCACCACTTTGGAGCCGTTGACGCTGACGACGTGGCCTTGCGACGCGGAGATCTTGCGCGTCATCGAAGTGTGTCTGCCCCTCGTGCTCGTTCGGACGTACAAGAACGAGCACCGCATGCTCGACGTGCGTGCCGTACAACTTGCAAGGCTGAGGAAGTCCTTCGCCAAGGCCGCCATCCAGCGGCTCCGCGCAAACAAGCCGGAATCGGTAACAAGCGAAACCGGCTGTAACTGACCGCGCGCCACGTGTGAATCACCTCACGCGTGGCGCGCATCGTGACGCGTAGTAATGATGACTCGTGTGAACCCGGCGCGCAGGTTGTCTTGAAATCGCACAATCGTTTATCGCGTCATTCTTCACCCGTCATTCGTCATTCGTCATTCGTCATTCGTCATTCGTCATTCGTCATTCAAACATTCCCCGTCCGCCGCTTCGTCGAAAACACGCTCGCCAGTGCTTCGGCAAACGCCGTCGCTTCCGCAGGCTGCAGCGTCGCGCACGTTACGCGAATCGCCGACGGGGACTGAATGCGAAAGCGTTCTCCCGCGCTCACCGCGAATCCGCGCGCCAGCAACCCCTGCACGACCGGCGTCTCTTCTTCGAGCGGAACCCACACGTTATAGCCTGACGACGCCATCGCTTCGAATCCGCGTGCCGCAAGCGCCGCTTTCAACGACTCACGGCGCTTCGCGTACGTCGTCGCCGCTTGCGCCAATTGCTTCTGCACCCCGCTGTCCGACAACAGTGCGTAAGCAATGCGTTGCAAAATGTGACTCACCCAGCGCTCGCACAGCACCATGCGATCGAGCAGCCGCGTCATCGTGTCGTCGTCGCCGGTGATCGCCGCCAGGCGCAGATCGGGATTCAGCCCCTTCGAAAACGACCGCACGTACGCCCAGCGATTCTGCTTTGTGTGCAACACTTCCAGCGGCGTGTCCGACGTCAGTGCGCCGTGATCGTCTTCAATCACGACCACGTCTTCATGCCGCGCTAACACGCGCCGCAGCGCCCGCGCCCGCGTTGCGCTCAGCGCCGCCCCGGTCGGGTTTTGCGCGCGCGGCGTGAGAATCAGCGCACCGATGCGCTGTCGGCAGGCATGCTCCAATGCATCGGGCAACAGCCCCTCGCCGTCCACCGCTACTGGCACCAGCGACATGCCGCGCGATGTCACGAGATCGATAATGTTGCCGAAACTCGGATCCTCCACCGCGACACGATCTCCCGGCCGCAGGTGCGCAGTCAGCACGCGCTCGATGCCGTCGACCGCCCCGCTGACGAAACCGATATCCCCCCGTCGCACCCCGTCGGCGTCAAAATCCCTGCGGACCAACGCAAGCAGATTCGCGTCCTGCGGCGCACGACCATAAAGATGAATCGATGGATCGATTCGCAGCAACGCATCCCCCATTCCCGGCAACAAAGCAGGATCGGGATTGCCGTCGGCGAGATTTCGTGCCTGCGGCGGCACTTGTACGTCCGCGCGTCGCGTTGCATGCGGCCGAAAACTGACACGTGTCCCGCGCCGACCGTCGGTAATGACAAAACCGCGGTCCTGCAACGTCTTATACGCTGCCGCCACTGTCGCCGGGCTGACGCCGCAATGGTCGGCAAGCGCCCGCACCGACGGCAAGCGGTCGTTCGGCTGCAGTTTTTCAGCCCGAACCTGATTCTCGATGCTTGCGGCGATCTTGACAGCCGTGTCCCCGACGATATTATGTATTAGATCGTTCATGTTGTTTGTACTATAACAATAAATGAGCGACTGGTCAACGAGTGCCAAGAAATTAAACCAAACGTTGGCGACGCAGGCACGCGAGGCATAGTCCGAACCCCTGGCGCCAAGCGAGTGGCCGAAACCAGCAGATTGTCATGAATCACAAAAACAACTGACGGCGTCACGAGTGTTCTGAGAACCGTACAAATCCATCTGCGTATGGTCATCTGAAAAGCCAAGGTCGGGGGAAACATGTTCGACGCAAAAACCGAGTCGCCGCGAACGGGAATGATCGTGCTCGCGTTTGCACTGGTCTACGTCGTCTGGGGTTCGACCTATCTCGCAATCAAATTCGCAATCGAAACACTGCCGCCGTTCCTGATGGCGGCGATGCGATTTCTCGCCGCGGGAGCCGTGCTCTACGCCCTGGTGCGTCGGGGGGGCGCGGCTCCCACCTTAAAACAATGGGGCAACGCCGCCATCGTCGGCGGCTTGCTGCTGCTCGGCGGAAACGGTCTCGTGTGCTGGGCGGAGCAATCCGTTCCCTCCGGTCTCGCCGCCCTGCTCATTGCCACGGTTCCGCTGTGGATGGTCGGCCTCGACAGCGCGTTGTTTCGCGCGCCGCGCCCGAGTGGGCGCGTCGTTCTCGGCATTGTGGTCGGGCTCGTCGGCGTCGCCGTCCTGCTGAATGTGTTCAGCGTTGGCGGCGAGAAAGTTCACGTCGGCGGTGCGATTGCACTGCTGTCCGCGTGCGTTCTCTGGTCGCTCGGATCCCTGATCTCCCGCAAAGTCGATCTCCCGAAATCGCCGTTCCAGGCCGTTGCGATGGAAATGATCGCCGGCGGCTTGCTGCTTGGTGTCACCGGCACGCTGCTCGGCGAATGGCCGCGCGTGAATCTCGATGCCGTCTCGCTGAAGTCGGTGCTCGCATTGTTGTATCTGATCGTCTTCGGCGCGATTGTGGCGCTGTCGGCCTACGTATGGCTGCTTCGCGTTTGCGAACCCGCAAAGGTCGCGACATATGCGTACGTCAATCCCGTCATTGCCGTATTGCTCGGCTATTTCTTCGCGAACGAGAAAATCGGGAATACCACACTCGCCGGGGCGGCGTTGATCGTGTTCTCCGTCGCGCTCGTCACGATGTCTGCTCGCAAGAAAGCCGCGTCGACTCCGCCGTCTGTCACCGAATCCAAAGACGAGCGCGTCCTCGCGGTCCCAACGACCGCACCGCCAACCCTCGCGGCGGCAAACGTCGTCGAAGAATGTGTATCGAGCTGATTCGTTCCGATCGGACAAACTCCTGTAGTGGGGCAGGCATCTTGCCTGCCACATTTCAACCGAACTTGTGGGGCAGGTTTTCAACCAGCCTCTCCAGCGGTTGCTCGAAAGCAATCTCCCTTGAGAACTTTGTAAAGGACACCTCATGTCACACTTCTATGCGACGCTGCCGAAGGAATTGCAGGACCTTTCGCTCCATGAAGCGATTCGTTTGTATGAAAACGGCCCCGCAAAAATTCAGGACGCGATCACCGGCCTGTCTCACGAGCAACTGAATTCTTTTCCCATACCGGGCACGTGGAGCATCCAACAGATCGTCGTCCATTTATTGGATTCCGACATCCTCGCGAGCGTGCGCATGAAGCGTGTCATCGCAGAAAATGATCCGACCCTCGAACTGTACGACGAATCCGCATTTGCCAGGAAGCTCGGCTATGACCGCATGGACCTCGATCTCGTGATGGATCTCTTCGTGCAAAATCGCCGGCTGAACGCGAGCATTCTGCGTCTGCTCCAGCCGGCCGAATTCGATCGCACCGGTCTGCATCCGGAATTCGGCCCGATCACGCTGCGACAACTGCTGAATGCATATATTTTTCATGTGGATCATCATTTGTCGTTCATCAAGAAAAAGCGTGAGTTGGTCGTGGCAACACCATCCGCCTCATGACCATCGGAGCCTTCCCGATCCCCCTCAGGATCAGGAAAGCTCTGATCGTCTCAGAAAGCGGGCATCGTCAGGTTTTGGCAAGCAAACCGTTCCCGCGCAAAATACCGGCGTGAACTCGATTGCGCAACAAAGGATGACCCGTCATGCCTGACGCCCCCCGCCGGGCGGCGTTCATCTTTATCTTCATCAGTGTCGTTCTCGACGTGCTCGCGCTGGGCATCATCATCCCGGTCTTGCCGAAGCTGATCGAAGACTTTGTCGGCGGCGACACCGTGAAAGCAGCACCGATTGTCGGCCTGTTCGGCACCGTCTGGGCGCTGATGCAATTTATCTTCGCGCCAATTCTTGGTGTGCTATCCGATCGCGTCGGCCGCCGCCCGGTGCTGCTGCTGTCGATGCTCGGCCTCGGGCTTGACTATATTCTCATGGCCCTCGCACCGACGCTCGCAATTCTCTTCGTCGGCCGCGTCATCTCCGGCATCACCGCCGCAAGCTTTGCCACCGCCAGCGCGTATATCGCCGACGTGACACCGACGGCGCAGCGGGCCGCGACATTCGGCAAACTCATGGCCGCGTGGGGCTTCGGCTTTGTCATCGGCCCATCCACCGGCGGCTTCCTCGGCGAACTCGACCCGCGCCTGCCCTTCTGGGCCGCCGCCGTGCTGACGCTGCTCAATTTTTGCTACGGCGTTTTCGTGCTTCCCGAGTCGCTGCCGAAAGACAAACGCAAGCCGTTCAGCATCAAACGCGCCAGCCCGGTTGGGTCGCTGAAGCTGCTCAATTCTCATCCGGAATTGCGCGGCCTCGCGATCGTCTACTTTCTCTATCAGCTCGCCCACCAGGTACTGCCGAGCGTATTCGTGCTGTACGCGGGGCATCGCTACGGCTGGAGCGAACTCGACGTCGGCCTGCTGCTCGCCGTCGTCGGCGTTTGCAATATCGTCGTGCAGATTGGGCTTGTTCGCCCACTCGTCAACACCCTCGGCGAACGCGGTGCCCTCCTGACCGGTTTGTTTTTCGGCGCCGCCGGCTACCTCGTTTACGGCCTCGCCCCGACCGGCTGGACATTCTGGATCGGCGTACCGGTGTTTGCGCTCATCGGCCTGTTTAACCCGTCGCTGCAAGCCCTCATGACCCGCCACGTCGGCCCCACCGAGCAGGGCCAACTGCAGGGCGCGAATGCAAGCATCATGGGCATCACCGGCATGATCGGCCCGGCACTCTTCACGCTCACTTTCGCGTACTTCATCAGCGATAATGCGCCCGTCAGCTATTTGCCCGGCGCGGCATTCATCCTGGCGTCCGCACTTCACATTGGTGCCATGCTTGTTACTTGTCGTGCGGCACGGCGAGCCGCGCAATCGTCGTCGCCGCCGGCACATGAAAAAACGGCCGCGTCGGAAACGCAGCCGTCGTCCTGATTCACATGAATGCATCGCAACCGGAATTAGCTGCCTGTCAGCAATGCGACCATCGGCCCGATATCGCTCACCAGCATAGAAGTCTT
>JBFWWY010000043.1:0-11412 GCA_050245935.1 Phycisphaerae bacterium
GAACAAGCAGGTCTTGAGCAACAGCAAGGTGACCGCAAAGCCACAGTGCATGCCCCATTCCGGGTGCTGGCTGAAAAAACCAATCGTCGTCCTGCAGATCGGCGAGAAGCTTCTGCGTCCAGTCCCGCGTACCTTCAAGGTTTCTGGCCAGCAATTCCGCATTTGTCATCGGATCATAGGTCTCGTGAGTGCAGGAGTATTTAACATTCAGCGACATGGGGACGCTATGGAACCCCTCGAATCGGCGGCGACGGTGAGAACAACCGAGTCGGCGCGACACCGGCTTTCGTCGGACGGCTTAAACAGTGTTGCCGCGCGCTATTCGCCCCGGTCCTGCCGCGTCGCGGTCGGCTCGCTTGCGATCTCCGCATTACGGACTTTTTCGTCCAGCGTCTTTCGCGGAGCGCCCAACCGTTCACTGGGCTGATCTTTGGTCTGAAATTCGTCATCGACGTCCTTCAAACCTTTTTTGAACTCGTTGAGCGAACGGCCGAGGGACCGTGCCACGTCCGGCAGTCGATTGCCAAACAGCAACAACGCCACAAACGCGACGAGCAAAATGTGCATGGGGCTGATGCCATTGATGAACGCGAGCATCATAGAGACCTCTCAAAATCTTGTCGCCGAGAAACCGGGCGACGATGCGGTCAAAAAGCGGATTTCAGCTAATTCTATTCAAATTATCGGTTCTCGACGGGGGTGTGTCAAAAAAAGCCGTGAAAACCGAGGCGGCGCGGCCCTCCTGCTCCTGATGCTAGCACCACCACCAATCGCGCCATATTCGCGTTGGTCGCTTCGTGATGGGGCCACGCTTTTTTGATCCCGCAGCACCCGAGGGCGGGAATGGCGGAATCTGACCGCCTCCGTATAGGAGTACCGCGACAGACCCTACAAGGAGGATGTGACCTAAAGTGACCCCGTTCAACATCTGCCGCCGTTTCCATACAGAAATCGTCAATTATTCGCAAAAACGCCCGCTCGGCCCTATGATTCAGACCTAGAAAGAGCGTGCATGCCGCGGTTTCTCGAATTCCTTCGAACAGACGACCTGCCTTTCCTCACGCGCCGAAATTATCGGTACGAAATCGAGCATATTCTGCTGTGGGGTGCGGTCGTTGGCGCGGTCGAAGGCAACATCGCCAGCGTCATCGCCGCCAAAACATTCAACGCGTCTCAACTCCTGATCACCGTCGTCTGGGCCATCCCCGTCGTCATCAATGTGCTGAACGTCTTCTGGGGGGCCGTGCTGCGCGGCCGGCCGCGCATTCCCGCGTACGTCACCCTCGTCGCGGCGGCGGCGTTCACGATCGGCACCGTCGCGTTGACGCCGCGCGGGTTCGCGTACGCGGGCTGGCTCTTTGCGGCGCAGGTCGCTGCGGCCAATTTTTTTCTCTCCGGGATCGTCACGCTGCGTTCAACGGTGTGGCGCTCCAACTATCCGCAGTCACACCGTGCGGTGATCTCCGGACGCGTTTCGACTGCACGGATGATCATTGAGCTGATCACCGCCGCGCTGCTCGGCATGCTGTTCGACCACAACCCCGATTACTACGCGCCCGCGTTTCTGGTGATCTCGATCATCGGGGGGCTCGCGATTCTGCCGCTGCGAAAAATCCGTGTGCGCGGGGAGAGTGCGGAGTTGCGCCGCGTAACCGCGCGGATCGCGGAGGATCGCGCCGGTGCGCCGGAAAACGGAAAACGACCGCGCTTTCCCAGCATCGTCGAATCGTTCGGCATCCTCAAGCACGATGCGTTGTTTCGACGATTCATGGTTGCCCAGTTCTTGCTCGGCTCTGCCAATTTCTTCGTGGGACCGATTCTGATCGAGCTGGTCGATCGCCGGCTCGGTTATGGCTACTTTCAATCCGCGTTGCTGCTCGTGCTCGTGCCGACCTGCTTCCGGCTTGCGGCGATCCGCAAATGGTCGCCGCTGTTTGATCGCGTCGGCGCGGTGCAGTTTCGTGTTGCGAATACGCAGGTGTGGCTGTGGACGTACGGGTTGTTGTTCATCGGCGTGCTGCTCGTCGATCAGCCGTTCGCGACGGCGATCGTGATCGGCATCTTTCTCATCAGTGTGTCGCGGATTCTGCACGGTATCGGTCACGGTGGCGGGCAGATCGCGTGGAATCTCGGGCATCTGCATTTTGCCCCCGAGCATCAGACTGAGCTGTACATGGGCGTCCACGTCGCGTTGACCGGCTTGCGCGGGCTGATCATGCCGCTGATCGGGCTGGTGCTTTATGCCTACATCGGCTCCTACAGTTTTCTCGTCGCGTTCTTCATCTCGCTTGCGTCGTATCTCAGTTTCCGCAGCGTTGCGCGCGATGACTCGCGCACCGCGACGGAGGCCGAGGCGCACGCCGGCGAAATCAGCGCGGCGACCGCGCGTACAGGGGTTACCTGAATGTATTGTCCACGCTCATCGCCGCGGTTGGGCTGCGTTACTCGTTGAACTGGGTCGGTGCGGCCATGAACGCGGTGCGCGCACTGGCGCGATGTGAACGCATTCTGGATGCGGACGTGTCCATTACCCCTGTGTACCCGGCGGGTGTTCCGGCGGTTGGCCGGGTTGCATGGCGCGGATGTGAAAGCGGCGGCGCGACAGGATTTCGCTGTCGCTGAGCACTTCAAAGGCGTGCTGGCCGGCCTGCGTGAGTTTCAGACCCTGCATCGCGAACACCAGATCGACGGTCGAGAGCGGATCGGGCGCGTTGATCTTGCCGCGCGTCTGGAAAATCACTTCGTTGTCCGCGTCGCGCACGAGCCGCAATTCCAGCTCCGTCGCACCTGCGATTTCCGTGACGGAAATCAAGACTGCGATTTGCGGGATCGTCATCGGCAGCCGCGGCACGATAATGATATTGAACAGCCCGATCGCACTCTTCTTGTTCGTGACCTTGTCATCGATAACCTGATCACAAATCAGCATGGACACGACCGACGGCTTCACCACATGCGGCGACTGCGACATAAGAAGTCCCTGTTCTGCTGCGGCGTGCCCCATGAATCGGAGTTCAAGTTCGTCCTCCGGAGAACCACGCGCCACGCAACGTAAATATTTGTAAAATCCGCGCGCCGGGGTTCAGGCCCAATCCACCGCGCGACGTCCATAATCGTAGCCGCATCGCCGACATCCGGCATCGCTGTTATCATCGATTCGCAAGTGGATCGCAACGGCGAAGGAGTTGTGGGCGGAGATCGGCGCGAACTGCCGTCCACAAATTGAAGTAGTATGTGATCAGACAAAATGGTTGAACATTCTGACGACAATTTTGAAGTGCGGCTCAACAAATATGTCACTCGGCTGAGAAGCTTCGTGTGGCTTATCGCCGTGACGGGGCTGTGGGGGCACGCGGCACGCGCGAGCGAGGTGAAACTCGAACTCAACACCTCGACCGGATTTGTCGGGGAACCCATTTCGGGAGAAATTCATGTTTCGAATTTCTCGGAGTGCGAAGCACCCACAATCCCTGAAGTAGACGGTCTGCGCATCATTTTTACGGGCATCCCTGTCAATCGTTACCAGTCGTATACGTATAACGGACGAACCGAGACGAAGAATTTTCGCACCTACGCACTGGAAATTATTCCGGAGCGCGAAGGGGCCTTCGTCCTGCCCCCCATTGAATTGACCGTCGATGGGAAGACGATGCGTACGGCGGCCGCGCGCCTGCGCGTCGGAAAAAGTGATGGACAGCGCCTACTGTGGGCGGAAGTCACCTCCACCGTCGAACGTGCGTACGTCGGCCAGCGCATCCCCTTGAAGCTGACAATTTACGTCAAGCCCGCAATCTACAATCGGCGTTACCTGGAATATCAGGAAATGCAGCGATTCTTCAGCGTCCTGGAGTTGGGCGTCTTCCAGGACAAAAAAGCTGAGGTTCGCAAGAAAGCGATCGACGACGGCAACGGCGACGCGCAATTGTATTATCTGTTTGAGATTTCCGTGGAGTTCACGCCCAGCCATCCCGGTCGGCTTCAATTCGACGATATTGTGGTGGGCATGCGTTATCCGCTCGACCTCACCTCCGACTTTTTCGGAGACATGCAACTGCGTAAGGCACGAAATCTGCGTGTATCGCCGGACGCGGCCGACATCGATGTGCAGGCGTTGCCGAGTGAGGGTCGTCCCCCTGGATTTACCGGCGCAATCGGCAAAGTGAACATTCGCGTGCTGGCCGAGCCGCGCAATGTCCGGGTCGGCGATCCGATCCAACTGACGATCGATCTTTTCGGCAATGACGCGAATGAGTCGCTCCCCGCGCCGAACTTGTCTGCCTGCGAAGCGCTCACCGCGGAGTTTCGTGTGCCGCAGGAGGAACTGGCCGGTGAGATTACCGATCAATACAAGCGATTCACGCAGACCATTCGTGCGAAGAGCGACAAGACTCGATACATCCCGCCGATTGAATATTCGTATTTTGATACGGAGAAAGGCGAATACCAAGTGGCCCACAGCGATCGGGTCCCCTTGAACATCACGCCAACGGAAGTGCTGGACGCCTCCGATCTTGCGATTGCGCCAAACGACGGTGGGCAATCGCGCGATGCGAATACGACGCAGCTCGATGGGTTGCGCGGGAACATCGTCGATACGACAGAGGTCCTTCAGTCGGTCAAGCCGGTGACAACCGGGCAGGTCGTCGCAGCCGCCGTCGCGCCGCCCGCAATCTGCATGCTCGGCTGGCTCGGGTTGTATGTATCTCGGCGCCAAGGCGGTTCTGAGAAAATCGTCCGCCGCAAGAAGGCGGCCACGACCGCGCGGGCGCGAATTGATCGCGCAGTGGATACTGGCGATGCTAACGCAGCGGCCGAAATCTCCGGGGCGCTCTCCCATTATCTCGCGGATCGCTTCGACAAGCCCACGGCGGCTTTCGTCGGGGCCGACGCCGCGCAGGAATTGACGAGAATAGGTTTGCCCCGGGATGTGGTGGAACAGGTGCGACGCTGCATCGCGGAATGCGACAGCGCGGCGTACGGCGGTGCGTCGCAAAGCGTTCCGGGTCTGGCCAGCGCCGCGCGGGAATGTATCGACCAGATTGAACGCGCTGTGTGACCATGAATGATGTGAAGGCGACGATCAGTGTCGTCCCGAAAAGATTCGGAATGAGAAAGCGGTACCCCAACGGGAAAGCGAATCGCGACAAAACGATTCAAGCGAATGAAGCCACGCGTATGAACAGTTCGAGCAGAACATTGAATCACCACCCAAGCGCAGCGCGTTTCCGGCAGTCGGTGTCGATCGGTCTTCCCATGTATTTGGTTCTGGCGTGCCCGCTGCTATCAGCCCATGCCGAACCGCTTTCCCATTCGCGCCAAAACGAAATTCTCCAAACCAGTCTGACCGCCTTCGACGAAGGCATTGCGCAATTTCGCGATGACCCAAACGCCGCACAAAAGAACTTCCGCGCGGCCATCGACGGCTTCGAAGCGTTGACGGCCGCAGGGGTGGAGTCCGCTGCGCTGCGCTATAACCTCGGCAACGCGTATTTTCGCGCCAACGATCTGGGTCGTGCGGTTCTCAACTATCGTCGGGCGCTGGAAAACGACCCGAACCACGCACGTGCGCGGGCCAATCTCGACTTCGTCCGCGCGCGGGTCGCGCCGCATCTCAGCGACACGGGCAACGCGGGCATCTGGAAGTCACTTTCTTTTCTGAATGTGTCACTGAGCGCGCAAACGCGGCTGTGGTTATGTGCGTTGGCCGGCATCGTCGGCTGGGGCGCACTGTTGTTGCGAGCGCGCCGCCGCGCGCCGGCACTGATGGGCGTGGGGATCGTCGGCGCCCTGATCGCGATGACGCTCGCCAGTTCGTTGTGGTGGCAAATTTCAGATCGCACGACGCGGCCTCCCGCCGTCGTCGTGCAGGACAACGTTACCATCCGTCTCGGTCGCGGCGACGGCAGCGACCCCGCCATGCGCGAACCGCTCGGCCCCGGCGTCGAGCTGCGCGTGCTGCAAACCCGCGCCGGCTGGCTGGAAGTGAAGCTTGCCAACGGCCTCGAAGGTTGGATTCCCGAATCCGCCGCGCTGCTGCTGTAGTCAATTCGCAAGCGCCTGCGCCAGGCTCAGGCGAAGTCCATTGCGGGTGACATCTCCGATCATCGCACAATCCGACCAAGGATCATCGCTCAGTCATCTTCGTCCTCAGCCTCGACGTGATCGTCAATCCACTCCGCAATTTCCGTCGACCGTTGCGGCGTCGTCTCGCGCACACCGGCACCCCAAGTTCCACCGCGCAGAAAGCAGGTGACAACGCAGTCGCTGGCGCGCGCCGACCCGTGGCCGCCGGGTTCCTTCGGAATAAATGACCAGTCGTCGGCGGCGAACACGAGAATGTCGCCGGCACGGGGGCTTTCCATCAACTCGAGAATCTGCGGAACGAAGTCGGGATAGTCGGTCGCGATGGATTCCCGCAGCCACGCGCGACGGGAAAGCCGGACGTCGCGCGCACCTGCCGGCATGAGCATCTCCTGATAGCGCAGCGGATCGCCTGCGACAGGCTCATATGCGTACACGCGGTCGAAATCGAGACCGTCCTCATGGATCATGCGCTTGCGCAGCAGCGCCGTGCCGCGCCGCGATTGCACCTGCACCGCATCGTCGTCGACGCGTGTGCAGACAAGATCAACCGCGGGTATGTCAAGCAGGGCGGTCATCACAGCCGCCGCACGTTCCCGCACGCTTGCCCGCGCATCGTCGAGCGGCACCCAGCGATCGTGCCAATCCGCACCGCGCGGGAGATGAATATTCGCGACGCGATTCGAAAAACAACAGACCGCATCCACGTTTCGCAACGCGCGCCGCCGCGCACCATGCGTCCCACCGCTCGGGCCGCTGTTGGAAATCCGCAGCTTTGTACGCTTCGACAGCTCCGCAAGAAAATCGATGCGGCGCGCGATTGGCGATTCCACGTGCGAATGATCAGTCGCGAGGACAAATAACATGTTGCTTTCGGGGACGGTCATTTGCACGGTGCGGACGACCGCGCCGATCTGCGCGTCGAGTTCACGAATCACCTCGCGATACACATCTGACGCGGGCCCGAATCGATGCGCCGCTTCGTCCACTCCCGGGAAATATTGCACGACGAGCGTCGGCCATTCGTGGCGGCGATTCGCTTCGTTTGCGACTTCCTGAATGCCAGAGGCCGCCTGCCGGTTGACACCTGCCAGATTGCCCGTGACCCAGCGCATGCCTGTCAGCGTGGGAAAATTCTCGACAAAATCCGCGCCCCGATACGTATGGCATTGGACGTTTGCGGTCCAGCCGGTTTCGATTTCCTCATGCAACGTCTCTTCGTCGAGGTGCGTATTGACGCTGGTATACGTGCCGGCGGAACCATAGTCGACAAATTCAAGCGTGCGCGGATCGAACCACTGGTTGCCAAGAATGCCGTGCTCAGCAGGTGGTTCGCCGGTCAGCAGCGACGCGATGTTGGGATACGTCAGCGAGGGCAGTTGCACGACGATTCGCTCGATTGTCGTGCCTTGATCGACGAAGAGCGACTGGATATTCGGTAGTTCGTTCGCTTCGAGCATTTCCCAGAGCGCATCGCGCTGGAAACCGTCGACGATAAACAAGTGCGCCGTTCGCGCGGGGACGCGCATCTTTTGATGGCGCGCGAGCCGATCAGGGACAGTCCGACAGCCGACGATTTGTGCCAGCAAAATCGCAGTGAGAAGAAAACGATGACGAAGCATTACGGCTGCCGCTCCGCAGCGGGCGTGGAACGAGAAGATTCTACGGACTTGCGAGGACCAGGCTCAATGCTTTCTTCGCCGTTACTAAGTGGGGGACCGGTTCTCAGCCGGTCAGCGCCCTTAATAAGTGAGGGACCGGTTCTCAACGGGTCATCGCGCTTAGTAAGTGAGGGACCGGTTCTCAACCGGTCAGCCGGCATGGCTTCCAACTCTGCGCGGGAGCGAGGAAAGCGCTCGCCGGAAAGGAACAGGTCGGAAGGAAAAAACCAGCGCCCCCACATGATGGCGTGCGGCACCTCTTCGCGCATTTTCACGAGATCAGCGAGACCGTGGCGGAGTTTTTTGTTTTCCATGACCGCATCGACATCTGCGTGTTCCGAAAACCATTCAGCGATGTGTTCATCCGTTTGGCGCGTCTCACTTATCGTTGTTGTGTGATCAAAAAATTGCAAAGCCGAAGCATGGCTCCGCAAGATCGCGTGAATCTCATCATCGGACAGCGTCTCCATCCGAACCTCCCGCGCCAAGCGCGGGGCCGAGACGTCGGTATCGTTGGCCTCACCTGAAAACCTGAGCCGCGTTGGCCCGGTGTCGATCGTCGAGACATAGAAACAATACGACGGATCGTTCAACGGCTTCGGAAACGTGAACGCGAGTTGCGAAATGCCGTGAACGTCGGCGGCGAGAATCTCGACAGCGAATTGTTCCGTGTCGATGCGGTCGCCGGTCTCGAAGAACGGCCCTTCGTGAAACGCCTCGAACAAAAAGCGCCCCATGATGCCGCCGAAAAACGGTTCGCCGACAGAACTGACAACAAGCCGATTTGGGCTTGTTTGCTCGACGATCACGGGTTCGTTGATTTCGACTGGCTCGGGCGCATACACCAGCACATGGCACTGCACCGTTTCAAAATCCGCGCCAAGCGCGCGATCGAGTCCCGGCTTGAGATACACGTTTACAAAAGGCAGATTGATGAAAAACACATTGGTCGCGGTGGGCGGCGGAGGATTGATTTTCACGCTTTCGATCGCGTAGCGCTCGCCGGCGATCATGCCGGTCCACTGCCAGCGCGAGAGCAGACAGAAAAACGCCGCGCCCGCCAGATACAGCGTGATCACGCTACCCGTCGCGAAACGCTGCCACGTGCGCAGCCGCGGCGCAGCGCCCGCAACCGCCAGAAACATCGCAAGCCCGATCCCTGCGGGATAGCCGGAGTGCGGGGTTGCGATGACGGGCAAAACCGGCAGCATCATCAACACGATCCAGAGCGGCCAAACCCACCAGCCGCGCGCATGGCGCGCCCAGATGAAGTAGAGAACGCCAAACAGCGCGACGAGTCCGAGCGTAAGCCACGTGTCGAACGGCGCTTCGACCCAGGGGTTGAAGCGCCCGGTGGGACCGACGGTCATCGGGAAGAGATAGACCGACGACGCGAGGTAGTGGAAAAATTTCGCGAGGATCCAGTATGCGTATTCGAGACCTTCGCCGGCGGGCATGCGCGCGTAAACTTCGGGGATCGGCTGCGTGATAGTGTTCATCCGCCAGATGACGAACGCGATGCCGACGATCGCGAAGAACGCGTATGCGCCGATTCGTTTTTTCAGTAACGATTTGCCGCCGAATGCGAGGTCCAGCGCGATGAGGAATCCGGGGAGCAGGACGGCGTTTTCGCGGGTGAAGAGCGCGACGATCCACCAGAAGGTGGCGAATGCGAACAGGCCCCAGTGCATGGAATTCGTCGGGCCGGGATCCCGATGAAATCGGGACTGGCGGCCCGGCTCTGATTGGTTAATCCGCACTGCTGGAATTCCGACATCCAAGCCGGACGCGCGGATGTAGGCGTGGATGATCAAAAGCGAGAAAAATGCGAACATCACGACGTTTTGTGCCGAGGGCCATTGCACGGTCATGACGGTGTGGTGGTAAATCGTGAAGATTGCGCCGGCCGCGACGGACCAGCCGAATTTTTGCGTCACGCGCCACGCCAGCGCGACGAGCAGCAGCACCGACAGGTAATGCAATACGAGGCTTGCGGCGTGAAGGATGATCGGGTTGTCGTTGCCGATGCCGTGATAAAGCGTTTTCATGAAGAGGATGAACATGGGGCGGGCGTATTCCCACGCCATGGACTGGTTTTGCCACCAGAGGCTCACAAAATCAGCGGGTTCGATGCGCGTCGAGCGGATGAGTTCAGGGAGTGTCCAGCCGTGTTCGCGGAGGCCTTTCTGGTGCCAGTGATCATCCAGCACGGTTCCGTCCCAGAGCGACCAGATGTGCGTGACGAGCAGCAGCGCCAGCAGAAACGCGGACGCGAAAAACCAGTTGCGGGTCGGGATTTTCGGCGTCGTAGTGATGTTCATTCGCGAGAGCGTTCTTTCATCGGCAACGGGCTCATTCGGTGATTTCTGGTGTCGCCCCTGCCGGGGCTTGTCATTTCGTATGTTTTACCGGGGGCTGACGCCCCCGGCTAATCTGTGGCGTCGCGTCGGGACTGAATGCGAAGTGATCTGCAAAGATCGCTTAGTGTGCTGGGTGAATGGCAGTTCCGTTGGACTCGATCGGCAATTCCTCAGACATGTGCGGGCGCAAGCGTTCGAGGAAGCCTTCGATTTCGGGCATATCGGAGACGTCGTGCGTTCCGTTCTTGATGTAGTTCAGCACGATCTGCACGTGTTCTTCCGAGGCTTCGACGCCATTGCTTTGCAGATGGTGTCGAACGGCGTTCTTGCCGCTGCTGGGTCCGAGGACGAGAGCGACCGGGTCTGCGCCGATCAACTCCGGAGCGAACGGCACATAGGTATCACAGTGTTTGAGAATGCCGTCCTGATGAACGCCGGCTTCCGTTCGGAATAGGTTGCGGCCGACGACGGCTTTGTTGTCGGAAATACGGAATCGCGTATGTTCCGCAACGAGCGCAGAAAGTGCCGACAGCTTGGTCGTATCCATCCCGTGGCCGAGCTTGAACTGGTCCTTGTGCAGCTCCAGCGCGAGTACGACTTCTTCCAGCGCAGCGTTACCGGCCCGCTCGCCGATGCCGTTAATCGTTCCCTGGACGATATTTGCGCCAGCTTCCACGGCAGCGAGCGAGTTCGCGGTCGCGAGGCCGAGATCATTGTGGAAATGGACCGCGAGCATTGCGTCGTCCATGCTGCGCACGTTGTCCTGAATGCCTTTGATTGCGTCGGCGGCTTTGCGTGGGGTGAGCAAGCCAACCGTATCCGCGAAGCCGAGCGACACCGCGCCGGCTTCGATCGCTTTCTGCATGATCTCGTGGAGGAACTGGGGCTCGGTCCGCGAAGCGTCTTCGGGACCAAAGGTGATAATTTCAAACTTTGTATGCGCGTAATCGACAGCGCGCACGACGGTATCGATCACTTGCGATTTGGTCATTCTGTGACGGTGTTCGCGGTGCAGCGGACTTACGCCGATGAAAAGAGAAATCGCGCGTTTCAGCGGCGAGACGCCGTGAAGCGCTTCGTAGGTACGGTCGATGTCGTCATTGCGGCATCGGGAAAGTCCGGACAGGATCGGACCCTTCACGGTCTGCGCAATGCGCCGCATGCCTTCAAATTCGGCGACGCTCGCGCTCGCGAAACCACAATCAATCGAATGGACGCCGGCGTCGGCGAGGGCGCGCGCAAACTGCACCATCGCTTCCGGGGTCAGCCGGATGCCGGGTGCCTGCGCACCGTCACGGAGCGGGGTATCG